>JANXWR010000403.1 GCA_025351025.1 Burkholderiales bacterium
TGACGAGTTCCCGTCATGTCGGGCCAGTCTTCGGTCTTCGCATCGACCATAGTCTTTTCGCAAAAGAACTTGGCGCAGACGTAGAGCGATTTGACGGCGTTCGGGTGGATCTCTCCGCTCTCGTCGATCAGATGGCGAGGGTCAGGAGCGGCGGCTGCGCCGCATGCGAAGACCACAGTGGCTACCGCCGCGAGCTGCGCTCGAATTGCCATATTCCGCCTCCCTCTGCTTCTTTGCCGATCAGCCCGCGCCAGATTTGGCTTGTACTTTGCATTCTCGGCGGCCGATTTAAGCATCGCCAACAGCTGCACGCAAGGGGTAGTCTTGTCCTTTACCTCCCCCGAGGTCAACCTGAACGGGCAACCGATGTCATGACAGCGCGAAGTAATTGCCGTAGATCGTCGCAGCGCCCGCGGCGATCGCGCACGCTGGACCCTGCGTCCGATCGCTCTCATATCGCGTGACGCCGTCTTCCGGTGTGACACTCGGCCCGATCATCTTGAGCAAATTGAACTGCGACGCCACCTGGAACAGCGCGCCGCTGTATTCCGGCCGCCCATGCATCTTGCCAACGTCGCCCTCAACGTAAAACCTGCGTCGCGGTCCAGTCCGGAGCCTTTCCTTCAAGGTAGTTGATCGCTTGAAATAGCAACTTCGCCTCGGCGGAAACGGGGTAGGGCAAGCGACTCTTCGCCACGACCTTGCCGAGCCAGTCCCGTACAAGCCGCAGGTTCTTGATCGCAACCGGGAATGCAACCGTCCGGAAAGCACCGTCGGGCATGCCGCAGAAGCCATAGGCGCTTCAGACTTGAAATATTCCGAGGGTGCGAGGCCCTTCGCAGCCTCAGCATCGATGAATGCCGCGCTCGCCGCCCTCTTGATCGCTTTGTGCAGTTCCTCTGTGGCACTTGCCCGTAGCTCAACAGTGTTGACCAGCAGGTGGTAGTGCCAATCTAAGGTCTGTAGTTCCATCAACGCCATCGACGACACGTCACCGTCAGGCTCGAGGAAGTAGTTGAGCGAATCGAAGTCGAAGTTGAGTGGCTGCATCATGCCCGGCTGCGGTGAATCGATCATCAACACGCGATTCGGACTTCGTCGAAAATCTCCTGCGTCGATGTAGAACTGGCGCAGGTTGTCAAACACATTGAACATCGTCGCAATGACAAACAGGGCCTTGTTCGCAGCAGAGATTCGCGACTTTCGCTCGGCCTCCTCTCGCGTCCTACGCTCCGCGGTGAATGCTGCCCAGCCGCCGGCAGCGGCTGCGACAAAGGTCGCAACCACCACGGGGATTTGATCGAGCCACCTGTCCGGTCCGAGTTTGCCCGAGAGCCAAGGTGATGGAGCCCCGGCAAGCGCACACAGAACTCCGACGTATAGAGAGCCGTAGCAAACGAGCAAGACCTTGTCTTGAAGCGTCCAGACTTCGCGTCCCATCACGTCCACATCTCGTATTCCATCGTGGACACGTCGGCTCCTGATCTCACCGTTTCTCGGCGATCGGTGGAACACGAGTTCCGATCAAGATCGAGTAGCCGAGACCCATCGTTCAAAAGGCCGGGCGGCCAGCCACCTCTTAACCCCCAGGGTCACGGCGAAGGGCGGCAATGCGGAGCATTGAGTTGGTCGTCGTCAAATGCGCAGTGCTCTGACAGACATGCCATCTTTTCCCGATTGGTCGTAAGGTCATTGCAGAACAAGATTGGTCCCCTGATCGGCTTTCGTTCGGGCACGCCCGCTACATCATGTTCGATCCAGCTGCCGATCGCGAAGAAGGCGAAGACAGCTCCGACCAACAAGAGCCCGGGCCAGATTGAGGGCCTTTGCTCTCCATCCTTCATGGCGCCCTCCGCGGCGACGATGCCACGTGCTTTACCGTAGCTCATACGAGACTACCATCAGCTTGCCGCAAAGCTGCCGACGGTGAACGGCCGGATATGGCCGACTGCCGGTAGACGGGAGGGGCAGCTTCGGCGTGGCCCATTGGATCGCTCGGTCCTCGCGTTGCTTGCACTGGTTTTGAAGTCGGCACCCCTCAGAGGGCCGCCTCGGATAACGGAACGGCGGCTCCAAGGCGTAGCGCCCCGGGCCTGTCCGACCCGCTAGAGAATCCGGCCAGGCAAAGCTGCTTACACAGGTGCTTACATGGACCCAAGAAACGACGAGGGCCGGCAGTTTGCCAGCCCTCGATTTACCTATGGTGCCGGCGAGAAGAGTCGAACTCCCGACCTTCGCATTACGAATGCGCTGCTCTACCAACTGAGCTACGCCGGCTTCGCACGCGGCCGGGTGGCCGAGGCGAGCCGCGCATTCTAGCGGAGGGTGCTCGGCGGACCCTCGCCCCGGCCCTGTCCCGCGGGCGGGAGAGGGAGCAAGCTCACTTCAGGGCGAACTCGGGCAGCTTCTTCACCACGGCGACGTTCTTCAGCGTCGCGTAGACGGGCAGGCCGTGGCGATAGGCGGGATAGTCCTCGCCGGCGATCAGCGGCGCCAGGTAGCGGCGGCACTTCTCGGTGATGCCGAAGCCGTCGTCGCTGATGAAGTCGCGCGGCATGAACTTCTCGACGTTGGCGACGTCGGCGAGATTCGCCACGCCGATCTTCCAGCGGTAAGGCAGGTCGGAAACGCGCTCGATCGTCGGCATCACCGCGTTCGCGCCTTTCAGCGCCAGCTCGACGGCGCGCTTGCCGAGGTCGTAGGCCTGCGTCACGTCGGTCTTCGACGCGATATGACGCGCCGCGCGCTGCAGATAGTCGGCGACGGCCCAATGGAACTTGTGGCCGAGCGCGCTCTTGATCATGTTCGCGACCACCGGCGCGGCGCCGCCGAGCTGGGCGTGGCCGAACGCATCCTTGGTCCCCTGCTCGGCGAGGAAGCGGCCGTCGGCGTAGTGCGCGCCCTCGGAGACGACGACAACGCAGTAGCCGTGCGCTTTCACGAGCGCGTCGACCTTGGCGATGAACTTCTTCTCGTCGAACTCGATTTCCGGAAAGAGGATCACGACCGGGATGCCGTGCGATTCGATCAGGCCGCCGGCAGCCGCGATCCAACCGGCGTGCCGGCCCATCACCTCGAGCACGAACACTTTGGTCGAGGTGCGCGCCATCGAGCGGACGTCGAACGAAGCCTCGAGCGCCGACACCGCCACGTACTTGGCGACCGAGCCGAAGCCCGGGCAACAGTCGGTGATTGGCAGATCGTTGTCGACCGTCTTGGGCACATGGATCGCCTGCAGCGGATAGCCCATTCTCTCCGAGAGCTGGCTCACCTTGAAGCAGGTGTCGGCCGAATCGCCGCCGCCGTTGTAGAAGAACCAGGCGATGTCGTGCGCTTTGAAGACCTCGATCAGGCGCTCGTACTCGCGCCGGTTGGTGTCGAGCGACTTCAGCTTGTAGCGGCACGAGCCGAAAGCACCCGAGGGCGTCGAGCGCAGCGCGCGGATCGCCGCCGCCGATTCCTTCCCGGTGTCGATCAGCT
>JANXWR010000483.1 GCA_025351025.1 Burkholderiales bacterium
GGGCGCTGACACCTTGCTTCTGGTTGGTCAGGTACCACGCCGCCGCCAGCCACACGCGCAAGGGCGTGCGCGTCTTGTCGAAGATGGTGCCGGCGGTCACGGTGCTCTGGTGGCCGCAACTGCGGCACATCAGCCGCAACCGGCTGGAGCGATAGGCAGGCTGCACCACACCACAACAGCTCGGGCAGACGAAGCCTTGCGGCCAGCGCAGCCCCTCCAGATAGGCCAGGCACGCCTCCTCGGTGGCGAACCAGTCCAGAAATTCGTTCCAGTTGCGGGGGTAGTCCTTGCCAGCTTCCGGCGTTACGATATGCTGGATATCCATCCAGTAGTTCCGGTGTCACTGGAGCTAAAAGGATATCCCTTACGAATATACAGCCTCTGGTGCCGTGGCGCTGCGCTCAGGCGGGCATGTTGAAGACCTGCCGCAGGTAGGCGAGAAACGTCTCGTCGTCGCAGAGTAGCTTGCCCGGGCTGTCGGAGAGCTTGGCCACCGGCTGGCGGTTGGCATGGGTCAGCTTCATGACGATGTGCAGCGTGCGCAGGCCCATGTCGTTGGTGATGTTGGTGCCGATGCCGAAGCCGAGCATGGTCCGATCGGCGAAGTGGCGATAGAGGGCGAACGACTTTTCGAAGTCGAGCCCGTCGGAGAAGACGAGGCGCTTGGTCTTCGGGTCGATGCGCAGCTTCTCGTAATGGGCGAGCGCCTTCTCGCCCCAGACGAAAGGGTCACCCGAATCGTGGCGCAGGCCGTCAAAGAGCTTGGCGAAGTAGAGATCGAAGTCGGCCAGAAAGGCGTCCATGCCGACCACGTCGGTGAGGGCGATGCCGAGGTCGCCGCGGTATTCCTGGACCCAGCTTTCCAGCGCCGCCCGCTGGAAGTCGCGCAGCCGGACGCCGAGAGTCTGGAAGGTCTGCAGGTACTCGTGTGCCATGGTGCCGATCGGCACCAAGCCGAGGTCGCGCGCATAGAGCACGTCGGAGGCGCCCTTGAAGAACTGCGGCACCTCGCGCTTCAGCGTCGTCAGCACCTCGCGGTGCCACTCGCCCGAGAAGCGCCGGCGCACGCCGAAATCGAAGAACTCGAACGGGTTGAGTCGCTGGGGCTCCGTCTCGAACTCGCGCAACCGTTCGATCTTGGCGCTGAGACGGCGCCGCCCTTCGGCCCAGGCCTCGCGCCGATCGAAGCGGCGGAAGTAGAGCTCGTTGACGATCGCCAGCACGAAGATCTCGAAGGCCATGACGTGCACCTGCGGGCCGCTGGCGACGATCTCGAGGCCTTTGCCATCGGCGGCCGCGCGGGCGACGATGAAGTCGCGCTGGAAGCGGAAGATGCGCAGGAAGTCGACGAAGTCGGAGCGGATGAAGCGCAGGCTCGCCAGGTGCGCGAGCTCGCTGCTGCGAAACGAGAGCTCGCACAGCGCGTCGAGCTCGCGATCGATCTCGGGCAGCAGCTCGGCGAGCGGATAGGCCGGCGCGTTGCGGCAGACGAAGGTGTATTCGGCCTGCGTCTGCGGGTGCCGATGCAGCATCGCCTGCCACATCGTGAACTTGTACAGGTCGGTGTCGAGCAGGCTGGTGATGACGGGCTGCATCGGCGCTTTCGTCGCTGTCGGTGTCCGACGATAGCAAGAGCGCGATGACCCGCCTCGGACCGCGGCCGGGCCTCGTCAAGCTCAGTCGATCAGCAGCTGCACGCGCTCGTTTTCGAGACGCGCCGGGTAGGTGGCGAGCGCGACCGTCGCCGGCGCGCCGGTGGCGGCGCCGGTGCGCACGTCGAAACGCCCCTGGTGGTGCGGGCACTCGATCTCGTGGCCCTCGAGAAAGCCGTCGCAGAGGCGCGCGTCGCCGTGCGTGCAGTGGTTGTCGGTGGCGAAGACGGCGCCGTGAACGAGGTAGATCGCGATCTGCCGGTGACCGACGTCGACGGCGATCGCGTCGCTGGCGGCGAAGTCGTCGAGGGTGGCAACGTCGTGCCAGGTTTGCGTCATTGCGGTGCTCAGATCGGGTAGATGATCGAGTTCGGGATCATCTCGCTGTCGTAGACGACGACGCGGCTCTCGAACTTGAGCCCCCGCGGCGTGCGCACCACCGTGTCGAGATAGCGGCCGACGTTGAACACCGTACTCAGCTCGTTCAGCTTGGTGCGAAAGACCGCGTAGTTCGCTTCGCTCGTGATGCGTTCGCCGCTCACGCTGCGCACCAGCGGCGCGCCGACGACGTGGCGCTGGTAGTAAGGATCGTGGAACAGCGTCTCGCGGATGCCGTAGACGCGGTCGCGCAGCATGCCCTTGCTCTCGAAGGACAGCGTGGCAAGCGGAAAGCCGCGCTCGTGGTTCTCGCGCGGCACCAGCCGGTAGCTGCATTCTTCGACGAAGAACTCGGGCCAGAGGTTCCAGTCGCCGGAGTCGACAGCGTAGGCGTACTCGGCATAGAGCTGAACGAGGGCGTGGTATTCGGCGAAGTCGATCGCGGGCGCGTCCACGCTAGGCCTCCATCACTTTGCGCCAGTACTCGTACATGCCGCGGATCAGCGTCTCGGTGACCATGTGGTCGGCGTCGGCTACGTCGCGCCCGCCCAGCTCGGCGAGCGTGCGATGGAAGGGCTTCTGCTCGAAGCCCTGCTGCGAAAGCTCGATCACCTCGCCGTCGTCGGCCGAGACGAAACCGGCCGGGCCGAACAGGTTGGCCTGGCGCAGCCGCCGTTGCACCATTTCGTCGGAGTCGTCCGCGAAGGCGAAGTGGGTCCAGACGAAATCGAAGGCGCCATGGCCGGCGGGCTGGATATGCCGGGTCGAGACCGAGTTGACCTGCTGCTGGAAGATGACGCTCGGAAAGATCGTCGTCATCACCGCCGTCGGGCCGCCCCACCAGGGCTCGGCGACGATGTCGAGAAAGCGCGGATCCTCGAGTTTCATGTCGGCCTTGAAGCTCGACACCGACGTGACCTGATCCGCCTTGCCCATCTGCCCTCGCGTCGAGATCATGGCCGCGTGGCGATGCTGTGCGTCCATCAGCAGCCGCGACTTGTTGTCGGCGCGCCAGAGGCCGAAGGTGACGAACCAGGTATGCAGCAACCCGGGGTGGTACGGGTCCTTGATGTTTTCCTGCATCAGCTTCCAGTTGCCGGGAATGCGCTGCCGGTTGTAGCCGAGGATCTTCAGCGCGCGGCCGTCGAAGGTGCGATCGAAGTAGCCGAGGATGACCGGGCCGAGAAAGTCCTCTAGCGGCTCGACATCGTGATCGAACGAGGCGAAGACGACGCCGCCGCGCGCCGCGACCTTGAGCTTGGTGAGGCCGTTCTCTTCGGGCTTGAAGTCGGCCGGCATGCCGCCCTGCACCTTGCCGTCCTGCCTGACGCCGCGCCGGAACGGCACGCCTTGCAGGTCGCCCTTCAGCGAATAGTTCCATTGATGGTAGGGGCAGGTGAAGTCCTTGCGGTTGCCGTGGCGCTCGCGGCAAAAGCTCATGCCGCGATGCGCGCAGACGTTCTCGACGACGTTGATCGCACTTGCCTGGTCGCGCACCAGGATCACCGAGCGCTCGCCGACCGCGGTGCGCTTGAAGTCGCCCGGGTTCGGGATCTCCGCCTCGAGGCCGACGTAGCACCAGTGGTTCTTGTAGAAGAACCGTTCGAGCTCGCGCCGGTGCAACTCGTCGCTGGTGTAGGCGGCGAACGGGATCCGGCTCGTGCCTGCGCCTTCCCACGCGAGGGGGCCGGAAAGCAGGGTCGAGGCGGTGGGTCTGTCCAAGGCGGTCTCCTCGGTCACGAGAAGCGGAACGGGAACGGCCCATCATAGGCATCGGCGTGGACAACGTGACTGGCCATGCCTGCGGAGCCCGACCAGGCATGGACCAGGAAGCCGGCCGGCTCGAGCGTGAAGGCCAGCGGCGCGTCTGGCCCCAGATCGAAGGCCAGCGCGTGCGCGGTCGAAGGTGCCGTCATCGCCAGGCGGCCGGCGAAGCGCGCGCTGATGCTGCGGTGCAAGTGGCCGCAGACGATGCGGTCGACCTGCGCGTGCCGTGCGAGCACGTCCGCCAGTCCGGCGCCGCCGCGCCGCAGGCCGTAGTCGTCCATGCGCTCGATGAAGGTCTTGAACGGCGGGTGGTGCATGGCGAGCAGCGTCGGCACCTCGGGTCGGGCGGCGAGCGTCGCATCCAGGTCGGCGAGCTGCGCTTCGTCGAGCTCGCCATGCGCGGCGCCCTTGACCGAGGTGTCGAGGCAGACCAGCCTCAGCCCGTCGAGGTCGACCGCGTAGTGGATGTACGACGGACTGCCCTGCTGCAGATGGAGGTCGTTCGCAAATGTCTGGCGCAGGGCGTCGCGGTCGTCGTGATTGCCGGGCAGGAGGTAGACCGCGCAGGCGAGCGGTGCGAGCAGCTCGCGCAGATGCTCGTATTGCGCGGGCTTGCCCGAGTCGACCAGGTCGCCGGACACGAACACGGCGGCGGCCGGCTGCGCAAGTCCGTTCACCGCGGCCACGGCGCGGACGAGCGCCGCCGCGGTATCGACGCGACCCTCGGCGAGCTCGCCGGGCTTCCTAATGTGGGTATCGCTCAGCTGGACGATGAGCCGGGTCATCACGCCGGCGATTCTGTCAGGTCGCGACGAGTCCCGAACGCGTGAACGGCAGACGGCGCACGCGCGGCCCGCCTAGCTTGGCAATCGCATTGGCGACCGCCGGCGCGAGCGGCGGAACGCCGGGCTCGCCGACACCGGTCGGCGCGGCCGTGCTCGGCACGATGTACACCTCGACGTTCGGCATCTCGTGGATGCGCAACGACCGGTAAGTGTCGAAGTTGCGCTGCGCCGCGCGACCGCCCTTCAGCTCGACCTCGCTGTAGTAGAGCGCGCCGAGCGCGAAGCCGATGCAGCCCTCCATCTGCGCCCGGAGCACGTCGGGGTTGACGGCGATACCGCAGTCGACGGCACAGACGACGCGCTCGACCTTGACCTTGCCGTTCGCCATCGCCACCTCGGCGACCTGCGCCACGAAGGAGCCGAAGGACTCGTGCATCGCAATGCCCTGGGCCAGCCCGGGCTTCGTCGTCTTGCCCCAACCCGCCTTCGCGGCGGCGAGCCGGAGCACGCCGGCGGCGCGTGCGTTCTTTTCGAGCAGAGCGAGGCGGAAGGCGAGCGGATCCTTGCCGGCCGCGGCGGCCAGCTCGTCCATCATCGTTTCCATGACGTAGGCGGTGTGCGTGTTGCCGACCGAGCGCCACCAGAGCGGCCGGACGGCGAGCGCCGGCGAATGGAGATCGCCCTTCATCATCGGCAGCGCGTACGAGGTCGGCGAGACGCCTTCGACCGAGGTCGGATCGACGCCGTCCTTGATCATCATCGCCATCGGGCCGCCGGCCATGATCGACTGGCCGACGACGGTGTGCTGCCAGTCGGCGATGCCGCCCTTCGCGTCGAGCCCGACCTTCACGGCGTGCACGTACATCGGCCGGTAGAGGCCCGCGCCCATGTCGTCCTCGCGCGTGAACTGGACGCGCACCGGGGCTCGGCCGTTGATCGCCTTGGCCACGTGCACGGCGGCGACCGTGAAATCGCTCCAGACGTTGGCGCGCCGGCCGAAGCTGCCGCCCGAGACCACCATGAGCTTAATTTAACGCTTTGGTTAAATGAAAGTCAAGCGAGGACGGATGACCCGCGTGGCGGCACTTGCACCGGCACCGGACAATCGGCCTTCGACGACGACTCTGCCACCGCGAGATGACGCTTCAAAGACTGCTCACCCTCGGCCTTGCCCTGCTCGCTTCCTGCGGCGTGCCCTCGTCGTCGCCGGGGCCGGCGACGGGCGCTCGACGCGGCATCGACGCCATCGACACCCTCGTCGTCATCTACGCCGAGAACCGCGCCTTCGATACCTTCTACGGCCTCTTTCCCGGCGCCAACGGCATCCCTGGCCGCAACCCGAGCGCGGTCGGCACGGTGCTGCCGCAGCGCGACGTCGATGGCGCCGTGCTGGCGGTGCTGCCGCCGGTCTGGGGCGGCCTGACGGCGGCTGGCCAGACGCCGGTCGTAACGCAGGCGCAAACGGTCGGCTTGCCGAACCGGCCGTTCCAGATCGACGGAGCCGGCGCGTTCGACGGCCGCGGCATCGGCCAACCGATGTCGGTGACGACGCGTGACCTCGTGCACCGCTTCTACAACAACCTCATGCAGATCGACGGCGGTCGCAACGACCGCTTCGCCACGTATTCAGACGCTGGCGCCTTGTCGATGGGCTACTACGACGGCCACGACATGCTGCTCTGGAAAGTGGCGCAGCAGTACACGCTCGCCGACAACTTCTTCATGGGCGCATTCGGCGGCTCGTTCCTCAACCACCAGTACCTGGTGTGCGGCTGTATTCCCGAATACCCGAACGCCGATCGTTCGCCGGCGAAGGGCCAGGTCTCGGAGGTCGACCTCGACGCCGAGGGCCGCTTCCTGCGCCTGACGCCGGCCGCCGATGCGGCGACGAGTGCCCTCGCCGGCCCGCCGCGCTACAAGCGCGACGGCACGCTCACGCCGAAGGACGCGAGCGGCATCTTCCATGCCGTCAACACCATGCAGCCACCCTACCAGCCGAGCACGCTGCCGCCGGCGGCGAACGGCGACGCACGTTACGGCGACCCGGCGCAGCCCGGCACCCTGCCGCCGCAAACGCTGACGACCATTGCCGACCGGCTCGACGGCAAGGGCGTGTCCTGGGCCTGGTACAGCGGCGCCTGGGACCGCGCCTCGGCGGTGACGCCGGAGACGCGTTCGGACATCTTCAAGGGCAAGGTGCAGTTCCAGACGCACCACCAGCCCTTCAACTACTACGCGAGCTTCGACCCGGTTGCGCACGGCGCCTATCGCGCCGCCCATCTGCGCGACTTCGATCGCGAGTTTCTGGTCGATGCGGCGGCCGGCAAGCTGCCCTCGGTCACCTTCTACAAGCCGCAGGGCAACCTGAACCAGCACGCCGGCTATGCCAACGTCGCCGACGGCGATGCGCACATCGCCGAGGTGATCGGCAAGCTGCAGAGAAGTCCGCAGTGGCCGCACATGCTGATCGTCGTCACCTACGACGAGAACGGCGGCTTCTGGGACCACGTGCCGGTGCCGGTCGGCGACCGCTGGGGGCCGGGCACGCGCGTGCCGGCGATCATCGTCTCGCCGCTGGCGAAGAAGGGCTACATCGATAAGACGCCTTACGACACGGCGTCGATCCTGCGCTTCGTGACGCGGCGCTGGAAGCTCGAGCCGCTGCCCGGCGTCGAGATGCGCGACCGCGAGCTCGTCAAGCACGGCTCGCCGCCGATGGGCGACCTGAGCAACGCGCTCGACACCGCGCCATGAGCGGCCCGGGCATGAAGGCGCCGCTCGCGCCGCGCGAGCCGAAGGACGTCACCGTTCATGGCGACCGCCGCATCGATGACTGGTTCTGGCTGCGCGACCGCGATGACCCGCGCACGCTCGCCTACCTGAAGGCCGAGAACGCCTGGGCCGATGCCTGGTTCGCGCCGCACGCGGCGCTGAAGGAGACGCTCTACCAGGAGATGTACTCGCGCATCCAGCAGGACGACGATTCGGTGCCTTACCGCAAGGACGACTGGTGGTATTCGAGCCGCACCGTGACCGGCGACCAGTACCCGCGCCACCTTCGGCGCCGCACCATCGGCAGCGATCGCGCCTGGGATCCGGCGGGCCGGGACGAGACCCTGCTCGACCTCAACGAGATGGCGCGCGGCAAGCCTTTTCTTCGTCTCGGCGAGGCCGAGGTGAGCCACGACGCAACCCGGCTGGCCTACACCGTCGACTTCAGCGGCGGGCGCGACTACGTGCTGCACCTCAAGGATCTGGTGAGCGGTGCGCTGGACGACTGGTCCATGGCCGAGGTCGATTCGGTCGCCTGGGGCAACGACAGCCGCACGCTCTACTACGTGACCATGGACGAAGCGAAGCGGGCGAACCGCCTGTGGCGCCACGTCGTCGGCAACGAAGGCGCCGACGCGCTGCTCTACGAAGAAGACGACGAGCTGTTCAGCCTCGCCGTCGGCAAGACGCGCGACGAGCGCTTCGTCGTCGTCCACATCGCCAGCATGGACTCGTCGGAGATCCGCCTGATCGACACCGACGCGAGCGGCGACGCCGCGCCGGTGCTGCGCACCGTGTTCGCGCGGCGCGCGGACATCGAGGTCGATCTCGACCATCGCGACGGGCGCTTCTTCGTCCGCATCAACGACACCGGCCGCAACTTTCGCCTCGTCACGGTCGACGCGGCCACTGTCGACCTGTCCGACGCGGTCGAGGTCATCGCCGCGCGCGATGACGTGATGCTCGACGACTTCGACCTGTTCCAGCGCCACCTTGTCGTCACCGAGCGCGTCGCGGGCAGCCTGGAGCTGCGCGTGATCGATCTCGTGGCCGGTGGCGAATACCGTATCGCCTTCGACGAGGCCGCCTACAGCGTGCACACCGGCGCCAACGCGGAGTTCGAGACGACGCTGCTCCGCTTCGTCTACACGTCGATGACGATGCCGGCCTCGACCTTCGACTACGACTTGCTCACGCGCGAGCGCGTGCTGAAGAAGCGCCAACCGGTGCCCGGCTACGACCCGTCGCTGTACGCCAGCGACCGGCTGATGGCGAAAGCCGCGGACGGCACCGAGGTGCCGATCTCGCTGGTCTGGCGTCGCGACAGAAAGATGCGCGGGCCGCAGCCGCTCCTGCTCTACGGCTACGGCAGCTACGGCATCCCGCTCGACCCGGGGTTCTCGCAGACGCGGGTGTCGCTGCTCGATCGTGGCGTCATCTTCGCCATCGCCCACATCCGCGGCGGCGGTGACCTCGGCCGCACCTGGTACGAGGCCGGCAAGATGGCAAAGAAGGAGACGACCTTCGCTGATTTCATCGCCTGCGCCGAGGCCTTGATCGCGCGCGGCCTGACCGTGCCGCAGATGCTGGCGATCGAGGGCGGCAGCGCCGGCGGCCTGCTCATGGGCGCGGTCGTCAACCGGCGACCCGACCTTTTCAAGGCGGTCGTCGCCGAAGTGCCCTTCGTCGACGTCATCAACACCATGCTCGAGGAGACCCTGCCACTCACCGCCGGCGAGTTCATCGAGTGGGGCAATCCGAAGGTCGCCGAACAATACGCCTGGATGCGCGCCTACAGCCCCTACGACAACCTGAAGCCGGGCGCCTATCCGGCGATGCTGGTGCGCACCGGGCTCAACGACACGCAGGTCGCGTACTGGGAGCCGGCCAAGTACGTGGCCAGGCTGCGTACGCTGAAGACCGACGCCCATCCGCTGCTCTTCAAGATCAACCTCGAGGTCGGCCACGGCGGCGCCTCGGGCCGCTTCGATTCGCTGCGCGAGATCGCCGAGGACGACGCCTTCCTGCTCGCGCAGTGGGACCTCGCGAGGCCATGAGATTCTTCCCTACGCTCAGAATGTCAGCAGTTGTCATCCTGAGCGTGAGCGAAGGATGTCAGACGTCGAAGAAGACCGTCTCGTTCTCGCCCTGCAGGCGGATGTCGAAGCGATAGACCGCGGCGCCGCCGTCGGTGCGGCGGTCGGTGCTCGGCGATCAGCGTCTTGCGCCGCACTTCCCACTCGATCAGGTTGATCACCGGATTCTTGGCGTTGGCCTCGGCCAGGTCGCTGAAGTAGATGCGCGTGTTGAGGCCGATGTTGATGCCGCGGGCGACGATCCAGGCGCTGATGTGCGGCGCCATGATGCGGCCGTTGCGGCCTTCGACGGCGCCGGGCTTGACGGTGTCGAAGGTGTAGACGCCGCTGTCGAAGTCGGTGCAACTGCGTCCCCAGCCGCGAAAGTGCGGATCGATCGCCTTGCCCGGCTGGCGGTCGGCCGGGTGCGCGTACTTGCCTTCGGCGTTGGCCTGCCAGATCTCGATCAGCACGTCCTTCAGCACGGTGCCGATGCCGTCGAAGACGCGGCCCTCGATGCGGATCCGTTCGCCCTTCGTCTGGGCGTCGACGAGGACGCTGCCGAAGTTGTTCTCGAAGATGTCGAAGCCGGCGGCTTTCGGCGCCAGTCCGATGTGCACGCAGGGGCCGGCGGTCTGCGACGCGGTCTCGCGGCGCACGACCCGCTCGCTGCCGCCCGGGGCGCTGAGGACGTGGCTCATTGCAGCCCGCCTTCCGGCGTCTTCTGCACATGGTTCTCGAACAGCGTGGCGCGGTGACCGCGCAGGACGATGTCGAAGCGGTAGGCGCGGCTGTCCAGCTGGACGAAGGCGCCGATGTCCTGCAGCGCGATCAGGCCGCGGACCTGCTCTTCGCTCGGCGCCACGCCGAGGATGGGGCAGCTGCGGATCAGCGGGTCGCCTTCGAAGTACATCTGCGTGATGAGGCGCTGAACCCAGCCGTCGCCCGAGATCGCGTAGTGGATGTGCGCCGGCCGCCAGTCGTTGACCCGGTTGCGCCAGGGATAGGGGCCGGGCTTGATCGTGCGGTAGGCGTAGTAGCCGTTCTCGTCCGTGAGCATGCGGCCGCAGCCACCGAAGTTCGGGTCGAGGGCGCCGATGTACTGGTCCTTCTTGTGCCGGTAGCGGCCGCTCGCGTTGCACTGCCACACCTCGACCAGCGCGTTCTTCACCGGCTGCCCGAGTTGATCGTGCACGTAGCCGTGGACGACGATGCGCTCGCCAACCGGGAGCCCGTCCTTGGCATAGTTGAGGATCAGGTCGTTGTCCTTGGGCCCGAGCTCGTCGGCGCGAAAGACCGGCGCGGTCACCTCGGACAAGGACTGCTGCAGCGAGATCAGCGACAGGCGCGGGCTGCGCAGCACGCTCGTCTTGTATGCCGGCGTGTAGGCCGGCGGGTGCGACGTCGTGTCGCGCATCAGGAACTCGGCGTCGGGGGCGGGCGATCTCGACATGGTGTGCGGATGATGAGGATGAAGGATCAGGCGGCAATCGCAGTGTGCGCCGCCGCGGCGGGCAGGCGCAGGAGGAGGCGCGCTTCGTCGACCGTCGCCGGCCGGCGACCGTAAGCGTCGCACAGATCGGCGACCTAAGTCACCAGCGCCGCGTTCGACGGCGCCAGCGTGTCGCGGTCGAGTCGCACGTTGTCCTCGAGGCCGGTGCGGCAATGGCCGCCGAGCTCGAGCGACCACCCGGCGAGCGTGAGCTGTTCCTTGCCGATGCCCGCGCCGGTCCAGGTCGCGTCGGGTGCCAGGCGGGCCAGCGTGCGCACGTAGAACTCGAACACCTCGCGGTCGACCGGCATGGCGTTCTTGATGCCCATGACGAACTGGATGTGCAGCGGGCCGTCGATCTTGCCCGCGTTCTGCAGCGCCACCGCCTGGAAGATCATCGACAGGTCGAAGGCCTCGATCTCGGGCTTGATACCGTAGGTCTTCATCTCGGAGGCCAGCCAGTCGACCAGGTCGGGCGCGTTGTCGTAGACGCGGGTCGGAAAGTTGACCGAGCCGCTTGCCAGCGACGCCATGTCGGGCCGCAGGTGCAGCATGCCGCTGCGCTCTCGCCCGGCGCCGGAGCGACCGCCGGTCGAGACCTGCGTGATCATGCCCGGACAGTGCTTGCGGATGCCGTCGAGCACGACTGCGAAGCGATCGGCCGAGGAGGTCGGCGTCTCGTCGTCGTTGCGCACGTGCAAGTGGACGAGCGTCGCGCCGGCCTCGTATGAGGCGTGCGTCGACTCGACCTGCTCGGCGACGGTGACCGGCACCGCCGGGTTGTCTTTCTTGCGCGGCAGGGAGCCGGTGATGGCGACCGAAATGATGCAGGGCGTGCTCACTGGTGCACCCTACGGCCTTCGGCCGGTCCCGCCGAGCGGGAATGAGCCCCTTCGGGCGGCCGGGCGGTGCTCATGGCTTGTCTCCTCGTTGCAGCTTCGCGGCGGCCGCTTGTAGGGCGAGCCGGTAGCCGATGGTGCCCAGCCCGACGATCACGCCTTCGGCGACGTCGGACAGAAAGGAGCGGTGGCGGAAGGCCTCGCGCTTGTGCACGTTGCTGATGTGCACCTCGATGAACGGGATGGCGACGCCGGTGAGCGCATCGCGCAAGGCGACGCTGGTGTGCGTCAGCGCACCGGGGTTGATGACGACGAAGCGCACGCCTTCGTCGCCCGCGACATGGATGCGGTCGACGAGCGCGCCTTCGTGATTGCTCTGGAAGGTGGCCACCTCGAGGCCGAGCGCCGCCCCTTCGGTGCGGCACATCGCTTCCACGTCGGCCAGCGTCATCGCGCCGTAGATGGCAGGCTCGCGCGTGCCGAGCAGGTTGAGGTTGGGGCCGTTGAGCAGCAGGACTTTCATTTTTTCGTCGACTCCGCGTTCTGTTCCTGCGCCGCCATCCGCGCCGGGGCGTTGACGGCGCCATAGCCATCGTAGGCCTTGCGCTGCACTACCTCGAAGAAGAAGCGGTCGGCGAAAGGCTCGGCGTAGGCGTGCAAGAACTCGCCGGCAGGCGACCGGTCGTAGAGGATGTCGAGCGATTGCATTCTGCGTACCAGGGCCTCGTCCAGGTCGAGGCGCGCAAGCAGGTCGTCGTAATGGTTGGCCGAGATCCGTACGAAGCGGACGCCGTTGCCGCGCAGCCGCTCCATCGTGGCGAAGATGTCGCGGGTGCCGAGGGCGATGTGCTGCACGCCGCCGCCGGTGCGGCCGGTCGCGTTCACCTGTCGCGCGGTCCGCGTGCGCTGGCTGAGCGAAACGTTGAGCACCATGCGGATGCTTCGCGCGGCATTGGCGACGCCGCTCGAGCGGATCAGACCGAACGGGTCGGCAAGCTCCAGGCTTTCGCCGCGCTCGAGGCCGAGCACGGCCTTGGCGAACAGGATCCAGGTGTCGAACTGGTCGGGCGCCAGGCCGAGCGCCATGTGATCGATGCCGACGAGGCCGGCGTCCAGAGCGGGCGTGCTGTCGGGTTCGGCGACGAAATCGGCGTCGAGCACCGCACCGCCGGCCGAGGGTACGAAGTGGACGATCGTGCCGCCCGGCACGACGATCGCCGGCAGCTGCAGCTCGTGCGCGCCGCGCGGGCTTTCGTGCCGCGCCGAGAGCAGGGCGGCGGCGCGGTTCGCCGCCTGAAGCGGTTCCTCGGTAGCCAGCCCGATCGCGCAGACCGAGGGCCCTTGCGCGTCGAAGCGGGTGCGCGCCGGCGACGCCGGCTCGGCGTTGACGACGAGCTGGATGCCGCCTTGCCGGTATAGCGCCACGGCCTTCGTGCGGTGCCTGCCGGCGCGCGTGAAGCCGAGCTGCGCGAGCAAGGTGCCGAGCGCCTCTGCGGCATCGTCGTCGACGCCGAACTCGAGAAAGGCGAAGCCGTCGAGCACGGGCACGCGTGGCGGATCGAACAGCTCGATCCGCTGCAACGTGCGCGCCGCGGCCTCGTGCGCCGGGCCGGCGGGCGCGGCATCGCGAGCGCCCTGCAGCCGCGCGCGGACCTGGCTTTCCAGGAGCAGCAGCGAGCGCATCGCGTCGACGGCGGTGCGCCGGTTCGGCGTCTCGCGGAACTGGTCGTTGAATATCTCCAGCGAGAGCGGGCCGGTGTAGCCCGCGAGCAGCACCTGGAGGAAGAAGTTCTCGAGGTCGAACTGGCCCTGGCCAGGAAAGTTGCGATGGTGCCGCGCCCACTGCAGCACGTCCATCGGCAGGAGCGGCGCGTCGGCCATTTGCAGGAAGAAGATGCGCTCGCCGGGGAGGGCGGCGATGCCGGCCGGATCGTCCTGCAGCGACAAGGTGTGAAAGCTGTCGAGGATGAGGCCGAGATGCGGATGATCGGCCTGCTCGACGATCTTCCAGGCCTGGCCGTAGAGGCAAACGAAGCGGCCCCAGGCGAGTGCCTCGTAGCCGATGCGCAGGTTGCGCTTCGCCGCGCGCTCGGCCAGGGCGTGCAGTTGCGCCGCCGAGCGGGCCGCGTCGTCGAGGGCGAGCGGCGAGGTGTTCGAGCAGACCAGCATGAGCGGCGCACCGAGCGCTTCCATCAGGTCGAACTTGCGCTCGGCGCGATCGAGGCTCTTCTGAAAGGCGTCGTCGGGCATGCCCTCGAAGTCGCGGAAGGGCTGGAACAGGTCGATGCCCAGGCCGAGGTCGGCGCACATCGCGCGCAGCTCGCGGGCGCTGCCGTTGAAGGCGATGAAGTCGTTCTCGAACAACTCGATGCCGTCGAAGCGGGCCGCGGCGATCGCCTCCAGCTTCTGGCGCAGGGTGCCGCTCATCGAGACGGTGGCGATCGACCGGCGCATGGCGAGCGGACTCAGTAGCGAAGCTGCGCCACGTTGCGCAGCTCGTCGGCCGTGGCCGTGCCGAAGCCGAAGAACTCGAGGTAGGCGGGGATCATCTCGAACAGCATGTCGGAGCCGACCTGCACGTCGAGGCCGCGCGCCAGCGCCGCGCGCAGCAGCGGCGTGTGCTCGGCCTTCATGACGACCTCGCCGACCAGGGCACTCGAATCGACGCGCTCGATGGCGAAGGGCAAGGCATCGCCCACCTTCATGCCGAGCGGCGTGGCGTTGACGACGATGTCGTGCCCGGCCGGGTCTTGCGAGCCGGTGCGCACCTCGAGCTTCGGGTAGTGCTCGAGCAGGCGCTTGCGCAAGGCGTCGGCCGATGCGGCGTGGGCGTCGAAGAGATCGATCGCGGCAGCGTCGGCCGCCGCCAGCGAGGCGGCGATCGCCGAGCCGACGCCGCCGCAACCGGCGACGAAAACGCGGCTGCCGGCAATGCGCCGGCCCTTGCGCGCGACGCCGCGAACAAAACCCGCACCGTCGAACTGGTCGCCGAGCCAAGTGCCGTCAGCGCGCCTCAGCAAGGCGTTGCAGGCACCGGCGATGCGCGCCGTCGGCGTCGCCTTGTCGACGAGGGCGAGCGTCGTCACCTTGTGCGGCATGGTCACGAGCGCGCCGCGCAGATTGGTCAAGGTCGCCAGCGCCGCGAGGGCCGCCGGATAGTCTTCGCTCTTCACGCCCATCGGCACGACGACGGCATCGATGCCACGCCGCTCGAACCAGGGGTTGTAGATCATGGGTGCCTTGAACGCCTCGGTCGGGTAGCCGAGGTGGGCGATCAATGTGGTCTTGCCGCTGATCATGATTCGCTATTTCTTCGGCGGGAGGATTCCGGCGGCGAAGGCGAGTTGCTCGCGCCGCGGCACGTCGATGAGCCCGGGTTCGGGCGCGAGGCGCATGACGGTGGGCGAAGCGCCAGCGTCGACGAAGGTCGGCCAGTGCGGCAGGCCGGCGCGGTTCGGATCGCCGTGCTTGGCGAATTGCAGCCAGTACGCCTGCATCAGCTCGGTCATGCGCCGGTCGGCGCGGCCCCAGTCGCGCGTCAGCGCCGCGGTGCTGCCGAAGACGTAGGGGTACTCGGCGCTGTGAAAGACGCCCAGGGCTGCGGCGTCGTCGGCTTCGCTGAAGTGCTGTTCCGACCTGAACGGCTGCGCGTGGTCGAAGTAGTAGACGTAGGTCGGAGCGACGCGGGCCTGGGCACGCGCTGCCTGCCAGACGCCACCGGCGAACAGTTCGTCGCCGATGAGCGCGAGGCTCGCGGTGCGCGCGGTGGCGTCGCTGGTGCACGGATAGAACTTCTCCGCGTCGGCGGCGCGCCCGCCGAAGCTCGCGCGCAGGCGTCGGCGCAGCGCCGCGGCATCGGCGGCTGCGGGAAAGGTTGTTCCTTCGTCGGCGTTCCAACCGGTGAGGAAGGGCACCGGCGCCTCGCGCCCTTCGGCAAACGTGGTGCGGACCGGCTCGGCGATGAAGTCGCCGTCGACGATCGGCATCCAGCGCTCGCCGCTCTCCTGGTAGCGCGCCAGCAGTGTCTCGGCGTCGATCTCGCGCAGGGCGGCCGGGCTCGCGGCGCCGATGCGATCGGCGAAGGCGGCGCCGGAGCGTTCCGCCTGCGCAAGCGTGTTCATCTGCGTCACGCCGAAGCTTTGCGCGATGGCGCGGGCGAACAGGCCTTTTATGCGCGGCGCGGCCATCATGTCGACGATGCCCGCGGCACCGGCCGACTGGCCGAACAGAGTCACCTGCTCCGGGTCGCCGCCGAACGCAGCGATGTTGCGCCGCACCCAGCCGAGCGCCGCCGCCATGTCGAGCGGCCCGTAGTTACCGGAGGTTCGCGCCGGCGACTCGTCGCTCAGGCCCGGATGGGCCATGAAGCCGAACGGCCCGAGCCGATAGTTGAAGGTGACGAGGACGACGCCATGTTCGGCCAGGTCGCCGCGCACGAACACCGGGTTGCTGCCAGCGCCCTGCTGGAAGGCGCCGCCGTGGAACCACACCATCACCGGCCAGCGCGCCTTTGCCGAGGGCGCCGCGCTCCAGACGTTGAGATAGAGGCAGCCCTCGCTCATCGGCTGCAGGCCGGCGTATTCGGCGTAGACCGAGTCGGCCGGGCGCTTTGGCTGCAGGCATTGCGGTGCAAGCGCTCGCGCCGGGCGTACGCCCTGCCAGGCGGCGACAGCCTGTGGTGGCCGCCAGCGCAGCGGCCCGGTCGGCGGAGCCGCGTATGGAATGCCGAGGAAGGCGCGCACGTCGCTCGCTCCTTGGTGCTGCCCGGAGACGAGCCCGCTTTCGACGGCGACGACGAGCGGGTCGCGGTCGCCGCGCATCGACGTCGACACGCCTGGGCTCGCCGAGCTCATGCCAGCGCGAGCCTCTTGCCGAGGTCTTGCCTCGGCACGTTGTAGGTCTCGCGGGCGCTGAAGGCCGAGATCGCCGAGACGACGCAGGCCGCGCTCACGAAGGTCGCCACCGGCATCCAGCCGTTCGGGCCGTCGCCGAGGATGGCGGCGCTGATGGTCGGGGCGAAGCCGCCGAGCGCGAAGCCGATCTGCGTGCCGATGGCCATGCCCGAGAGGCGCACGCGGGTGTCGAACATCTCGCCGTAGAGCGATGGCCAGATGCCGTTGGCGGCGCTATAGACGACGCCCGACAGGAGCAGGCCGAAGACGAAGATCAGCGTCAGGTCGGCGCGCGAGATCGCCCAGAGCGCGGGCCAGATCAGGATCGCCGAGCCGATCGCACCGATCAGGAACACGGGCCAGCGGCCGATCCGGTCGGATAGCGTGGCGCAGAGAGGGATCGCGGCGAGCGCGACGATGTTGGTGCAGACCAGCAGCAGCAGCATGTTCGAGCGCGGGATGTGCATCGTGTTGACCGCATACGAGAGCACGAACACGCCGAAGATTGTGCTGACGACCGAGACCAAAGCGGCGAAGATGACGCGCAGCACGTCGGGCGTGTGGTTCTGGAACAGCTCGGCGACCGGCAGCTTGGGCGTTTCGTGCGCCTTGGCTTCTTCCTGGAACGCCGGCGTCTCCGGCAGGGTGCGGCGAATCCAGAAGCCAACCGCGACGACGATTGCGCTCAGGAAGAAGGGCACGCGCCAGCCCCAGGACAGCAGCTGGTCTTCGGGCAGGGCCGAGATTGGCAGGAACACCAAGGTGGCGAGGATGAAGCCCATCTGCGTGCCGCTCAGCGTGAAGCTGGTGAAGAAAGCGCGTCGGTGCGCCGGCGCGTGCTCGAGCGTCATCGAGTTGGCGCCGGCTTGCTCGCCGGCGGCCGAAAGCCCCTGCAGCAGGCGCAGCAGGACGAGCAGGATCGGCGCGGCGATGCCGACCTGGCTGTAGGTTGGCAGGGCGCCGATCAGGAAGGTCGACAGGCCCATCAGCAACAGCGTGAGGGTGAGCACTTTCTTGCGCCCGAACTTGTCGCCGATGTGGCCCATGAAGAAGGCGCCGATCGGCCGGGTGACATAGCCGACGCCGAAGGTCGCGAACGCGGCGATGGTGCCGATCTTGGGGTCGACCGAGGGAAAGAAGATCTTGCCGAAGACCAGGGCTGCGGCGGTGCCGTAGATGAAGAAGTCGTAGTACTCGACCGCGCTGCTGATCCAGCTGGCGATGGCCGCCTTGCGCGGTGCGGGCGCAGGCGTCACCCCGCTCGTCTGTTCAGAAACCATGGCTTGTCTCCAAGCAGCTCTCGAAGCGGAGCCGGTGCATGAATGTACTAACCGGTACGTTAGTGTGAACTGGTACTTACCCTAGTCGCGCAGTGCGAAGACGACATTGAGTACATGCTAGCCTGTCCAAATGAACGAAACAGTCCCTTTAAAAGCGACGAAGCCGGAAGCTCGGCGCAGCCCGGCAACGCGTCCCTACGACGCCGAGAAATCGCTGGCCGACATCCTCGAGGTCGCCACCGCCGAATTCGCCGACAAAGGGCTGGCCGGCGCGCGCATCGACGTGATCGCCGCCGCGACGCGAACCAGCAAGCGGATGATCTACTACCACTTCGAGAACAAGGAGGCGCTCTACATCGCTGTTCTCGAAGCCGCCTACCGGCGCATCCGCGCGATCGAGACCGGCCTGCATCTCGACGATCTGGCCCCAGAGGACGCCTTGCGCAAGCTGGTCGCCTTCACCTTCGACTACCAGCACGACAACGAGCCCTTCATTCGTCTGGTCATGAACGAGAACATGCATCGCGGCGAATACCTGGCGCGCAGCTCGATCATCCAGGAGCTCAACGTGCCGGCCATCGACGCGGTTCGCCGTGTCTACGAGCGCGGTCTGGAGGCAGGCGTCTTTCGCGGCGACATCGACCCGGTCGACCTGCATATGTCGATCTCGGCGCTCTGCTTCTTCAACGTCGCCAATCGGTACACGTTCTCGCTGATATTCAAGCGCGACCTGACCTCGGCGGCGGCGCTTCGTTCGCGCCGCGACAGCGTCGTCGAGATGGTCGTGCGCTACGTGCGCAGGTGAGCGTGCCGGGCTGAGCCCGCGCCGCCGGCTTGGTCCTTCGTATCAGCGCGCGCTCATGCCGCGCCGGCGCGGGTGCTCGGCGAAGAAGCGCAGCATCTCGCGCGACGCGTCCGGGCCATCGCTTTCGGTGAAGCTGCCGGCGGCGTCGCCGCCCGACCAGGCATGGCCGGCGCCATGCACGACCCAGTGCTCGGCCCGGCTCGGTGCCGCCTCCGATGTCCGGGAGGCGCGATAGACCGTGCGCGTGAACGCCCGTCCAACGTCCTCGCCGCTGCGCCCCGATTCGCGCACCGCCTGAACCGGCGAAGTGCCCAGGGTGGCATCGATCGCGTGGCTGCCGTTCAGGACGTTGACGGTGCCGTCGGCGTCGCCGTGAAAGACGATCACCGGAGCGCCCTCGGCCGCATCGGCACCAGGCGCGGAGCTGCCTTCGGCGAACGCGGTGCCGGGCCAGGCGACGAGCGGCGTGCGCACCGGCGCATGGCCCGATGCCCCGGGCCAGCCGGGCAGCGCGCCCGAAGCGCCGGACTTCATGGCTGAGAACGCCGAGACGACGTCGTGCGCCGCGCCGGGCGGCAGGCCGGAGTGGATGCCGGCGGCGGCGTACAGGTCGGGATATTCGCGCGCCAGGATGGCCGCCATTGCACCTCCCGCCGAGAGGCCGGCGACCCAGACGCGGTCGGCGTCGACGGGGTGCGTTTCCATGACGTGCCGCGTCATGCCGGCGAGCAGCGACGGCTCGCCGTGGCCGCGTCGTTGATCGCCGGGAACGAACCAATTCCAGCACTTGTGCGCGTTCGAGCGCGGCGCCTGGGCGGGGTAGAGCACGAACAGGCCGCGCTCCTGGGCCAGGGCGTTCATGCGCGTGCCGGCGGCAAAGTCGTCGGGATCCTGCGTGCAGCCGTGCAGCATGACGACGAGCGGCAGGGCGCGGCCCTCGAAGCCTGCGGGCACGAAGAGCTTGAAGCTGCGCGTGCCCGTCTCGCCGGTGTAGCTGCTTTCGACGAATCGTCCGACGCGGTGAGGATCGGTCTTCGCCTCGAGGTCGGCGTCAGCGCGGTTCTCGCTTTCGGGGATCGCGGTGGGCGCATGGCGCGCCGGCTCGACTTCGCGCACGAAACCGTCGAGGACGTCGGCCGATGCCGTCGCTGCCGACGCCTGCCGGCTCGACACGGGCGCGGATTTCGCCGGCGTGACTTCGCCGTGCAACGCCTGCTGAATCGCCTGCGTCGCTTCGACGAGATCGCCGCGGCGCGTCAGGCCGGTGGCGGAAAGGATCTTTTGCAGGAGAGGATTCAAGGGCGGCTCGTCACGAAGAAGTGGCGCAGCGTAACCCGGCGCGGCATTCTTTGCTGCGGTGCACCATTATTTCGGCCTCGGCCTCGGCAGATCGATCAACTCGGCCTTCAGCTGGCCTTTGCGCAGGGCGTGCGTCACCCGGGCGACGGCGCGCGCGACGTTGCGCGTCTCTTCCTGCACGGCGTTGTCCTTGTCGAGCGTGTCGTGGCTCGTCGCGTAGGGCTCGAAGTAGCCGACGTAGCGGACCAGCCGGGCCTGGTCGCCGGCGTCGATCAGGCCCATCCAGTCGAGCCAGTCGGAGAGGGCGCGACGCGAGCCTTCGATGCCGGCCACGTCGCCATGCACGACCAGGCCATAGGCGCGCTGGTCGAGATGCTTGGGATAGCCCCAGCCCTGCAGCTCGAGCGCCTTGGCCTTGGCTGGGTCCTTGCCGTGCGTCGAGGTCGGATCAGGGTTGCCGGCGTCGGCGCAGACGAGGCGGTCGATCATCAGCTTGAGTGCGCTCGACGTCGAGTACCAATGGGTCGGCGTGACGATGACGACGGCGTGCGCGGAGACCCAGCGCTCGTAGATCTCGTTCATCCAGTCGTGCGTCTGGCCGAGTGCGTGGTTCGGATAGCAGCTGCAGGGCCAATGGCAAAGCGGCTCGGCCGTCGAGACGCAGCCCTTGCACGCGTGGATGTGCAGCTTGTAGTCGGAGGTGAGTGCGCTGAGGTCGAGAAAGTCGACTTCGATCCGCTCCGCGGTCAGCACCTCGTTGACGAGGCCGGCGAGCGAAAGGTCTTCGAGATCGCGCCGGGGCAGGTGCCGTCGTTGCGCGGCGAGCCGCAGACGACGAGCGCGCGCGTCCTCGTCTTCGGATCGGCCCAGACCTTTTGTGCGCGCTTCAGGCGCTCGCTTGTCTCGACCCATTCGATCGCCAGGTCGTAGCCGGGGTCGGCGTAGCCGGGGCCGCGCGCGTCACGGGTGACTTGCGGCCGTCGCAGTAGGCCTCTCAGGCGATCGTTTCGAGACGGCCGATCGCCACGTCTTCGCTGCGAAATGCGGGATCGACGAACGAGTCCCGAAAGCGCTGGCTGAACTCGACGCGCTCGAGATTGCCCGGCCACTGGCCCTTGCGTACCTTGGTCGTCATCGCGTGCTCCTTCGCCCCGAAATTCGAAGTCCCACTGTAGCGATGCGATCTCGCACGCCATGTCGGCGAACGCCGCGTCACGGGCGCTTCATCCCCCCAACGCGCGATATGCATCGGCAAGAGGACGCGCAAACAATCCGGCCCGCTTTGGGCATGTCGCCCGAGCGCATGCGACCCGATTCGCGTGTCACCACCCAGGAGATCCCTCATGCCCAGCACCGTTGTTCCCAAGCGCAAGATCGCGGTCACCGAAATGCACGTGGCCCTGAACTCGAGCTCGTCGTTCGACGACCTCGTCGCCGCTCTCAAGGTCACCTTGACCGTGCCCGAGCTGCCCGGCTTCAAGGGCTGCCGGCCGTGCCTCTCGGGGCTCGACCGCTTCATCATCGAAGACATCGCCGCGCGCGGCATTCGCTGAAAAAAAGGTCGAGCGATGCAACCTCTCCCGAGGTTGGGCGTGGGCTTGGCGTACCAGGCCCCGCTCGCGCCGCTGATCGAAGCGGCAGGGCACGAGATCGACTATGTCGAGATCGTGCCCGACATCCTCTGGACAGATCTCGGCCGCGATGCCGAGCCTCGCCACATCGACGATGTCGCCGGCCGGACCGCGCTCGAGCGCGCGAGTCGCGGCCGTCCGCTCGTCGCGCACGGCATCGGCCTGTCGATCGGCAGCGCCGGCGTCTTCGACCTCGGTCATGTCGAGCAGATCGAGCGCTGGCGCCGACGCCTCGGCTTCGCCTGGCACAGCGACCATCTCGCCTTCCACCTTGCCGAGCACGAGGGTGGCCTGATGAACGTCGGCATCACGCTGCCGCTGCCGCGTGACCGCGAGTCGCTCGACCTGCTCGTGCCGCGCATTCGCGAGGTGCGCAGGCGCGTGCCGGTGCCCTTTCTGCTCGAGAACAACGTCTACTACTTCGACATCCCGAACTGCGAGATGGACGAAGCGACCTTTCTCAACACGCTCTGCCGGGAGAGCGGCTGTGGCCTCGTACTTGACCTGCACAACGTCTACACGAATGCGCGCAACCACGGCTTCGACGCATGCGCCCTGCTCGCCGAGCTCGAGCTCGGCCACGTCGGCGAGATCCACGTCGCGGGCGGCATGGAGCTCGACGGCTTCTATCTCGACGCCCACTCCGACACCGTTCCCGATGATGTCTGGGCGCTGCTCGAATGGACGCTGCCGCGCTGCCCGAACATCGGCGGCGTGACCTTCGAGCTGTTCGGCTCGTGGTTCGACAGCGTCGGCAACGAACGCGTGCAGCGCGACCTGCGGCGCCTGCGTGTGCTGTGGGCTCAAGCGACGCGGCGTTCGCGATCGACGCGCACGGCCGTCGCAGAGACGGCATGACGGTGCGCGCCTTTCAAGCGGCGATGGCCCGACTGATCGTCGAGCCCGACTTTCGCGACGCCGTTCGCGCTGAGGGGCGCGCCGCCCTGGCGGCCGATCTGACGCCGCTCGAAGCGTCGCGTCTCGTGACGATCGCGAACGATCGCGGCCTCGACATGAATCGCACCTTGCACAAGGGATTTCGCCTCGGCAAGCTGCGCGCGCTGCTGCCGCTCACCTGCGCGGCGCTGACGCCGGCGCGGCTTGCGCGCGAGGTGGCGCGGTTCTGGCAAGCGCATCCACCGGCCAGCTTTTCCTTCCTGCCCGAGGCGCTCGAGTTCTGCGACTTTCTCGCGCAGCGGCGACTGCCCTCGGTCTATCTCGCCGAAGTGCTCGCCTTCGAGCGCGCCACGCTCGAGCTCGAGCGGGCGCGCGTCGACGCGCCGCCGCCGCAAAGCGTGCGCTTCCGGCACGATCCGGTGCGCCTGCTCGGCGCGCTCGCCAGCGGCCGTCGCCCGCGCGCCGTGCCGGCGAGGCCCTGCCTCCTACTCGGCAGCAAGAGCGGCGACGCCGCGGCGCACTGGACCCTGGTCGACGCAGTGTCTCGCTAGCGTCGCTACGATCGTGGCCATGCCGAAGCGACCTTCGGCGACACGAAAGGCACTGCGACATGAAAGCGACCTGGAACGGCGCCACCCTCGCCGAGAGCGACGACACCGTCGTCGTCGAAGGCAACCACTATTTCCCCGAAGCGAGCCTGAAGCGCGAATACGTGAGCTTCAGCAATCACCGCTCGATGTGCCCGTGGAAGGGCGAGGCCCACTACTACAGCCTGATGGTCAGTGGCGACCTCAACCCGAACGCCGTCTGGTACTACCCCGAGCCGAAGGAAGCGGCCAAAGAGATCAAGGGCCGGGTCGCGTTCTGGAAAGGTGTCAATGTGTCGGCGTGAACCGACATGGGCGCTTTTCAGTGCCTATGTCACTTGCCGGCCTTGAAGTTGGTGAAGATGCGCGTCTGTACGCGCCGGATCGCTTGCGGCACCGAATCGGGCGGCGTCATGCGCGCCTTGTCGGCGGCGGAGAGGAAGATGGTCGGATTCGAGCCCACGTCTTTCTTCACGAATTTCAGCGACGCCGCATTCGGGTTGGCATAGAAAACCTTGTTCGTCAGCGACGCTGCGACCTCGGGGCGCAGGATGTAGTTGATGAACAGGTGGGCGTTGGCGACGTTCTTGGCGTCCTTCGGGATCGCCATGGTGTCGAAGAACAGCGTCGCACCGCCCTCCGGGATCTGCGCCTCGATGGCCGCCGGCTGTTTGGGATTGGCCTCGAGGGCGCGGCTGCGCGCGATGTTGATGTCGCCGGAATAGCCCATCACCGTGCAGAGCGCGCCGCCGGCGAGGTCGTTGATATAGCCCGACGACGAAAAGCGCGTCACGTAGGGACGCACCGACTGCAGCATCTTCGCCGCCACGTCGTAGTCGGCGGGGTTCGTGGAGTAAGGGGGCTTGCCGACATAGAGCATCGCCACCGGCAGCACTTCCGATGCCGAGTCGAGGAAGTTGACGCCGCAGCCCTTGAGCTTGATCGCGTACT
The DNA here is from genome assembly GCA_025351025.1 of Burkholderiales bacterium. Lineage (GTDB taxonomy): Bacteria > Pseudomonadota > Gammaproteobacteria > Burkholderiales > Burkholderiaceae_C > Schlegelella_A. Next base: position 24,103 of record JANXWR010000483.1, read on the forward strand.
TCGGGTCGAAGATCAGGCTCCAGGCGTTGTCGGGCATCGGCAGCGCGTTCGGCAAGGCAGCGAGCGCCGCCTTGACCTTCGGCACGTTGATGCCGACCGTCACGTAGCCCCACAGCCAGTCGACCAGATACTGGTTGCCGGGGTCGACGTTGCCGAGCTGCTTGAGCAGCGTCGGGTCGAGGTTGCCCCAGTTCGTGAGCTTCGTGCGGTCGAGCTTTTGCAGCAGGCCGCCTTCGATCTGCATCTTCGCGAAGTGCGAGCTGGGCACGACGACGTCGTAGCCGGTCTGGCCAGCGACCAGCTTGGCGTGCAGCACCTCGTTGGTGTCGTAGTTGTCGTAATTGACCTTGATGCCGGTCTCTTTCTCGAAGTTCTTGATCGTGTCGTCGGCGATGTAGTCCGACCAGTTGTAAACGTTGAGCACTTTCGGGTCGGCGGCGAACGCCATGCCGGCCGTGCCGAGCAGGCCGAGGCAGACGAGGGCGAGCGCGCGGCGCAGGCGGGTCGAAAGGCGAGCGGGCATGGCGTGAAGTTCCTTCGGCGAAGACGGCGAGCCGAATCCTAACTTCGGCGCGGGCTCGGCTCGCCGAATCTTGGTAAGGTGCGCGGTCCGGCTCTTCGTTCCCCATGCTCGACGGCTCTTCTCCGCCCGGTTCCTTTCGCGTCATCGGCGTCATCCACCGGCGCCGCCTGCGCGAGGTCTACCGCTCGGCCGGCTGGCCGTGCCAGGACGGCGTCGAGATCGAGCTCATCGCCGCCGGCCTGCTCGTGCGCGAGCGCGACGGGCTCGGCCACGAGACCTTGCGCGTCAGCGATGCCGGCATCGCCGTGCTGGCCGAGACGCTGGCGAAGAACCGCGCCAGGCGCGATGCGCACGAGCTGCTGGTCGAGCGGATCGCCCGCGAGATGACGCGCGCCGGCCGGCTCGCCTGGCGCGGCCTGGCGGTGCGGGTGCGAGTCGGCGAGCAATGGCAGATCGTCATGCCCGATGTCTTCTCTGTGCGCCATACGAACGTCGAGGCCTACCTGGACCCGATCGTTCACGAGGTGAAGGTGCGCCGCTCCGACCTGCTCGCCGACCTGCGCCGGGCGAGCAAGCGCGAGGCCTATCTGCAGCTCGGCGGCGAATGCTGGTACGCGATCAAGAGCGGCATCGCCGAGCCCGACGAGATCCCGGCCGAGTGTGGCGTACTCGTGGCCGACGACACGCGCATCGAGGTGGCCCGCGCCGCGCCGAAGCGGCCGGCGCGCATGAGCTTTCCGCTGTGGATGGCGCTGGCTCGCGCCACACCGGTCGAGGGCTGGCGTTTCGACGACGCGCAGGCGGCGCTCGGCGACCCGTCACCCGACTGACGGGGTTGGACGCCGTCGCCGCCACCGATTCGATCGACGCCACCGTCGCCCGCGAGGACCGCCGCGCGCGCCGCGCGCTCTGGGTCGCATTGGCGCTGATCGTTCTCTGGGGCGCCAACTTCACGGTGCAGAAGGCCGTCTTCCAGGCACTCTCGCCAGGGGGTTTCCTGTTCGTTCGCTACCTGATCATGCCGGTCGCCGCGACCGCGCTGCTCTGCCTGCGCTATGGCCGACACTGGCCCCGCGTCTCGCGTGCCGACGCACTCGCCCTGCTTCGCCTCGGCCTGATCGGCCACCTCTTGCACGTCGGCCTGGTCACTTACGGCATCTACTGGTCGACCGCCTTCTCGAGCTCCCTGATCCTCGCCTGCGGGCCGATCTTCACACTCTTCATCCTGCACTGGCACGGCCTCGAACGGCTGACGCGCGGGCAGGTCGCCGGCGTCGCGGTGGCCTGCCTCGGCGTGCTCGCCTTCATGTCCGACAAGCTGCTCGGAGGGCACTGGCGCGCCGGCGGCGGCGACTTGGTGCTGCTCGTCGCCGCTTCACTCTTCTCCTACTACACGGTCGCCGCCAAGCCGCTCATCGAAAGGCTGGGCGGCGTGACCGTGATGACCTATGCCGTGCTCTTCGGCAGCGGCCCGGTCGTGCTGTTCAGCCTGCCCGCGGGATTGGCCGTCGCCTGGGGCGACGTCGGCTGGGCGACCTGGGCCGGCACCTTCTACTCGGTCATCATCTCGGCCTTTCTCGGCTGGCTGGCCTGGGGCTGGATCAACGCAGTGCGCGGCGTCGCCCGGACCGCGCCGCTGATGTACCTGATGCCGCCGGTCGCCGGTCTGGTCGCCTGGGCGGTGACCGGCGAGCACTACACCACCGTCAAGATCACCGGCGCCGCGTTCACCCTCGGTGGCGTCGCGCTCGCCCAGTTCGGCTCGTCGCCGCGCGACCCGGTGCGCGAGTCGCCGGCACCGGTCGATTGATTGCGCGATGATTGCGAACTGCTTCGGAGCAGCGATGACAAAGCACCTCTCGTTCAACCTGTCGATCGTTCTCGCCCTTGGCCTCGCCGCCTGCTCGAAAGGCGGAGACGCGCCTGCCGACGTCGCCAAGCCGTCTGCAATGGCCACGCCGGCGCCCGCCGCCGCGCCAGCGCCGACCGCAATGCCGGCCGTCGCCGACCACGCCGACACCGGCATCGCCTGGAAGCAGGCGGCGAGCGACGCCGACGTCGACGCCGCCTTCGCCACGGCGCGCGCCGAGACCAAGCCGGTCTTCGTCTACTGGGGCGCCAAGTGGTGCCCGCCCTGCAACCAGGTCAAGGCGACGCTCTTCAACCGGCAGGACTTCATCGAACGCTCGCGCGCCTTCGTGCCCGTCTACATCGACGGCGACAGCCCGGGCGCGCAAAAGCTCGGCACCCGCTTTCGCGTCAGCGGCTATCCGACCATGCTGCTGCTCAAGCCCAACGGCGAGGAAGTGACGCGCCTGCCCGGCGAGGTCGACCCGGCGCGCTACACCGAGGTGCTCAACCTCGGCATGAACGCGGCGCGCCCGGTCAAGGCGGTTCTCGCCGACGCCCTGGCCGGCGGTGCCGACCTGAAGGCCAACGACTGGCGCCTGCTCGCTTTCTACTCGTGGGACACGGACCAGCAGCAACTGATCGCCAAGGATCAGGTCGCGCCGACGCTGGCGCGGATCGCTGCCGCCTGCCCCGCCGACCAGGCCGATACGGCGATGCGGCTGCGCCTGAAGGCGCTCGCGGCGCGTGACGCGAAGACGCCCGCCAAGGTCGACGCGGCCGCGCGTCCGGCCGTCCTGGCCCTGCTCGGCGACGCGGCGGCGGCGCGTGAGCAGGCCGATCTGCTCGTCAACGCGGCGGCCGACATCGTCCGTCCGCTCGCCGCGAAAACGACGGCGGAGCGCGCGAAGCTACTCGTCGCCTTCGACGCGGCGCTGCAGCGGCTCGAGGCCGACACCACGCTCTCGCGCGCCGACCGTATGCAGGCGCTGATCGCGCGTGTCGACCTCGCCCGCATCGACATGGCCGACGACGACACGCCGCCCGCCGCGCCCTTGCCGCAATTGCCCGAGTCCCTGATCGCCGACGTGCGCGAGCAGGCTGCGCGCGCCGACCGCGAGATCACCGACGGCTATGAGCGCCAGTCGGTGATCACCGCCGCGGCCTACCTGCTCGAGCGGTCCGGCCTCTCGAGCGAGTCGGACACCCTGCTCAAAGCCAACCTGGCGAAGAGCCACTCGCCGTACTACCTGATGTCCGAGCTGGCGAGCAACGCGAAAAAGCGCGGCGACAAGGCCGAAGCCTTGCACTGGTACCGCGAGGCCTTCGAGAAGAGCGAGGGTCCGGCGACGCGGCTGCAATGGGGCTCGAGCTACGTCAACGCGCTGGTCGAGCTTTCGCCCGCCGACGAGGCCGCGATCGAAGCGACGACGCTGCAGATCTGGCATGAGGCGGCGGCGCAGCCCGATGCCTTCGAGCAGCGCAGCGGGCGTGCCTTGCAGCGCGTCGGCACCAAGCTGCAAGCCTGGAGCAAGGGCGGCGCGCACGCCGCGACGATGGCCCGCCTGCGCGGCGAGCTCGTGACGCTGTGCGCGAAGGACGACCGCCCGCAAGCGGAGCGCTCGACCTGCGACAAACTGCTCACGCCGGCGCCCAAGGCGAGCGCCTGAAGCCGACCTTCGATCGTGAGAGGCCCGGATCGCGCATGACGGCGCTGCTCTCGGTCGAGCATCTCGCGGTCCGCTTCGGCGCCGCGCCGGTCGTCGACGACGTGTCCTTCGAGATCGCCGCCGGCGAGAAATTCGCGCTCGTCGGCGAATCGGGATCGGGCAAGTCGATCACGGCCCTCTCGGTGCTCGGCCTGGTCGATGGTGCGACGACGACCGGGGCGATCCGCTTCGCTGGCGCCGACCTGCTGCGGGCTGGCGAGCGCGAGCTGCGCGCGGTGCGCGGCGCCGAGATCGCGATGATCTTCCAGGAGCCGATGACGGCGCTCAATCCGCTGCACACTGTCGGCGCGCAGATCGTCGAGGTGCTCTCGCTGCATTTCGGGCTCGGCGCGCGCGAGGCGCGCAAGCGAGCCATCGAGCTGCTCGACAAGACCGGCATTCCCGAGCCGGCACGACGCGTCGATGCCTATCCGCACCAGCTCTCCGGCGGGCAGCGGCAGCGGGCCATGATCGCGATGGCCCTCGCCGGCCGGCCCAGGCTGCTCATCGCCGATGAGCCGACCACTGCCCTCGACGTGACGATCCAGGCGCAGATCCTGGCCCTGCTCGACGCGCTGCAGGCCGAGATGGGAATGGCGCTGCTCTTCATCACGCACGACCTGAACCTGGTGCGCCGCTTCACGCACCGGGTCGGCGTCATGGAACGCGGCCGCCTCGTCGAGTGCGGTCCGACCGCCCAGGTCTTCGCCGAGCCGCAGCATGCCTACACGAAGAGGTTGCTCGCGAGCCGGCCGAAGCGCCTGGTGCAGCCGATTGCTGCGGACGCGCCGCAGCTCGTCGAAGCGACGGGCATCCGGGTCAGCTTCGACATTCCGCTCGGCTGGTTTCGAACGCGCGTCTTCGACGCGGTGCGCAGCGCGACGCTCTCGCTCAAACGCGGCGAGACGCTCGGCATCGTCGGCGAATCGGGGTCGGGCAAGACGACGCTGGGCATGGCCCTGCTCGCCCTGCAGCCGATCGCCGAAGGCCAGGTCTCGCTCGACGGCAAGCCGCTCGACACCACCGACGCCGACGCGCGCAAGGCGCTGCGCCGTCGCATGCAGGTCGTGTTTCAGGATCCGTTCGGCTCGCTCAGCCCGCGCATGACGGTCGGTCGCATCGTCGGCGAAGGGCTGGAGCTGCATCGCCCCGAGCTCGGCCGGGCCGGCCGCGAGGCGCTGGTGGCGCAGATGCTCGACGAGGTCGGGCTCGGTCCGGCGAACGGCATGAGCGACGTGCAGAGCCGCTATCCGCACGAGTTCTCGGGCGGCCAGCGACAGCGCATCGCGATCGCCCGCGCCGTCGTGCTGCGTCCTGAGATCCTGGTCCTCGACGAGCCGACCTCGGCGCTCGACGTCTCGGTGCAGCAGCAGGTGCTGGACCTGCTCGCCGGCCTGCAGGGCCGCTACGGCATGAGCTATCTCTTCATCAGCCATGACCTCGCCGTCGTGCGCGCGATGTCGCACCGGGTCATGGTGATGAAGGACGGCGCCGTCGTCGAAGAGGGCGAAGCGGAGTCGCTTTTCGATGCGCCGCGCGAGCCCTACACCCGGGCCTTGCTGGCCGCGGCGCACCTGGCCTGACGCCGGCTCGCCACGGGTGAAGAAACGCTAGCGCGGCGCCCGGATCCGCGCCCCGGCCTTCACCTCGTAGCGGACCTTCTTGTCCGCATCGACGAAGCTCAGCACGTCGCCCTGCCAGGCGTACCCGGCGCTGAATTCGTCGATCTCCATCCGGCCGTGCAGGGTGGTCACGTCAACCTGCGCCGGCCGAAGATGCAGCCGGTAGACGAGGTCGGCCACGCGCACGTCGGCGCGCGAAGCCGAATGGATCTCGAGCTCGGCGGGCCCGCAGGACGGGGGCGCCGAGGCCGAGGTCGCGACGCACAGCGTCGCCTGGTAGCGGCCCGGCGCCGGCGCCGCGGCGAGCGCCGGCGCTGCCACGAGCGCCAGCAGGCAACCGGCCAGCCGCCGCATCGTCACGCCGGCTTGAGCAGGCCTTCGGCCTCGAGCGCCGCGCGCACCGCTGGACGGGCCTCCATGCGCGTCATAAACGCGCCGAGGTTCTTCAGTCCGGAAATGTCGATGCCCACGTGCTGGGTCCAGCGCGCGACCGTGAACAGGTAGGCGTCGGGCACCGTGAAGGCGTCGCCCATCAGGTAGTGCTTGCCTTCGAGCTGGGCGTCGACATACTTCAGCCGGTCGAGCGCCTTGGCACGCATCAGCACCTTGGCTTCTTCGGGCATGGCCGGGTTGAAGATGCCGCCGATGCCCTTGTGCAGC
>JANXWR010000533.1 GCA_025351025.1 Burkholderiales bacterium
AAGCTCTACGGCGAGCTGACCATGAGCGTGACCATCGACGCCGAGGGCCGCGTCATCGAGACGGAGATCGTGCGCGGCTCGGGCTCGAAGCTGCTCGATCGGCGGGCCGTCGCCATCGTCAACGCCGCTGCGCCCTACGGCCGCTTCACCGCGGCGATGCGCAAGAACGCCGACCAACTCGTCATCACCTCGCGCTTCAAGTTCACGCGCGACGAGGGGCTCGAGACGACGCTGAGCTCGCAATGACCGAGCCCGCCGTCGATCTGTACGCCGTTGTCGGCAACCCGGTGGCGCACAGCCAGTCGCCCTTCATCCATGCGGCGTTCGCGCAGCAGACCGGCGAGCCGGTCCGCTATGAACGGCTGCTCTGCGCCTTCGACGCCTTCGCGGCAACAGTTCGCGAGTTCGCCCGCGACGGTGCGCGCGGCTGCAACGTGACGATGCCGTTCAAGTTCGAAGCCTTCGGCCTGGCGCCGCGGCGGACGGCGCGCGCAGAGCTGGCGCGTGCCTGCAACGTCTTGCGCTTCGATGGTGAAAGCTGGATCGGCGACAACACCGACGGCGCCGGCCTCGTCAACGACATCAAGCGCAACGCCCGCGTCGGCCTACGCGGCGCAAACATCCTGCTCATCGGCGCCGGCGGCGGCGCTTCGGGCGCGCTCGGCGCGCTGCTGGCGGCCGGACCCGCCGAGCTGGTCGTCGCCAACCGCACTGTCGCCCGCGCCGAAGAGTTGGTCATGGGCCATGCGCAGGCGGGCGCGGCGCTGGCGGCGGGCACGTTGCGCGCGGCGTCGCTCGATGACTGCGGCAGCGGGTTCGACGTCGTCGTCAACGCGTCTGCGAGCAGCGTCGCCGGCGCTGCGGTTCCGGTGCCGAGCAGCGTGCTTCGACCCGGTGCGCTGGCGTTGGACATGATGTACGGTCCGGCCGCGCGCGGCTTTCTGGGCTGGGCGGAGGCGCATGGCGCCGTCGGTCGCGACGGTCTCGGCATGCTGGTCGAGCAGGCCGCGGAGGCTTTCCTGTTCTGGCGCGGCGTGCGGCCCGAGACCGCGCCGGTGCTGGCCGCGCTGCGCGCGCGGGTCGACGCCTGATGGCGCTCTCGCGCGGCGGCTCGGTCGCCCGCTTCCTGGCCTTGCTCGGCGTCGCGGTGTTGTCGCTGCAGCTCTGGTTCGTGGCGCGCATCGCCCTCATGAACATCGTCGACCCGCAGTCGACGGCGTTCCAGCGATCCGAGGCGTGGCGGCTCGCCGTCGCCAGGCGGCCCTTCGACTGGCAGCAGCGCTGGGTCGGGCAGACAGCGATCTCGACGAACCTGAAGCGCGCCGTCATCGCCTCGGAAGATGCCGGCTTCACCGATCACAGCGGCGTCGAGTGGGATGCGATGGAAAAGGCATGGGAGAAGAATGCCCGCGCCGAAGCGAGCGCGGATCGCATCAATGAGCGCGTTGCCAAGCAGGACAGCACGCGTCGTCTGGCGCCGGTACGGGCACCGAAGGTCGTCGGCGGCTCGACCATCACCCAGCAACTCGCCAAGAACGTCTTCCTCGGCGGCGAGCGCAACCTCGTGCGCAAGGCGCAGGAGCTGGTCCTCGCCTGGGAAATGGAGGCGCTGCTCGGCAAGCGCCGCATCCTCGAGATCTATCTCAACAGCGTCGAATGGGGCGAAGCCGTGTTCGGCGCCGAGGCGGCGTCGCGACGCTACTTTCGCGCCGGCGCCGGCTCGCTGTCGACGGGCCAGGCGGCGCAGCTGGCCGTCCTGCTGCCGGCGCCGAAGCGCTTCGAGAAGCGGATCGGCTCGCCCTACGTCGTGGGCCGCGCTTCGACGATCGCCGCACGCATGGGTGGGGTCGAGCTGCCCTGATCCCTACCCGGGCCGAGGACAAGGGCGTCCCTAGAATCGGCCGATGACCACCACCCTCACGGCCGAGATCGCCGCCGCCGCTGCCCGCCTCGTCGTCGAGGAAGGCATGGAATACGGTGCCGCGAAACGGCGCGCCGCGCGCGACCTGGGTGCAGGGCGACGCTCGGTGAGCTTGCCAGGCAACGACGAGTTGGAAGACGAAGTACGCACCTACATCGGCCTGTTCCATGCCGACTCGCAGCCGGCCGAGCTGGCAGCCTTGCGCGAGATCGCCGCACGCTGGATGGAGCGGCTCGCCACCTTTCGCCCGCACCTGACCGGCGCGGTCTGGCGCGGCACGGCGACCCGCCTCAGCGACATCCGCATCGAGCTTTACTGCGACGATTCCAAGGCGGCCGAGCTGGCCTTGATCGACATGCGCGTCGACTACGAAGTCTCGACCATCGACAGGGCACGGGGCGAATCGGCCTCGGTGCTCAATGTCTACGTTGCCGGCGACGCTCCGCAATCGCGGGTTCGGATCGCCTTGATCGTGCTCGACTACGACGATCTGCGCGGCGCCTTGCGCGGCGACGCGCGCGGGCGGCCGCAGCGAGGCGACTTCGCCGCCCTTCGCGTCCTGCAGGCGACGCCATGAATCGACGCAGCGTCGTGCTCGGCGCGATAGCGGCGACGGCAGCCGTCGCGGGCGTCGGCGCGGGCGTCTGGCGCGAGCGGTTTCAGGATGCGGCGGCGCGAGGGCCTGACCTCTGGTCGCTGTCGTTCGCGACGCTCGACGGGCCGCCGCTGGCAATGAGCACGTTGCGCGGCCGGCACCTGCTCATCAACTTCTGGGCTACTTGGTGCCCGCCCTGCGTCACGGAAATGCCGCTTCTCGACGCCTTTGCCACGAATCACGCAGACGCCGGATGGAGCGTGCTGGCGCTGGCCATCGATGCCGCCGAGCCGGTGCGGCGTTTCGTCGCCGAACGCTCGCTAAGACTGCCGGTGGCGCTGGCCGGCGACGATGGCATCGATCTGTCGCGCAGGCTCGGCAACAGCGCCGGCGGCCTGCCATTTTCGGTGGCCTTCGACCGCCAAGGCGTGCCGGTGCAGCGCAAGTTGGGGGCGATCGACGCGGGGCTGCTGCGAACCTGGGCCTTGGCGGCCCGATAGCGGCCTATCGCTTTCCCCGATCAAGCAGATTTTTGTCGTCAATTGCCGGTAACCTCTTATAAAAATCGCGTAAAGTCTCGGCGCACTGTTCCGGGCTGTGAACGTCGCTGGAGACGTGATTCTCTGGTTCGCGACACCGCCGGGAAGGCCGCTGCCGGGATTCCCGGCCGAATCTTGCGAGGCAGTCGATCAATGGACCTACGAAAGCTAAAAACGCTTATCGACCTCGTATCGGAGTCGAATATCTCCGAACTTGAAATCGCCGAAGCAGATGGCAAAGTCCGCATCGTGAAAGCGGCCGGTCCGGCCGGTGCCGCCCATGCGCCGGCGCCGACTATCGTGGCGGCGGCTCCCCAATCTGCCGCGGCGGCCGCTGCCGCAGCCGCGGTGACCAATGCCGAGATTGCCGCCGAAGCCAGGGCCGCCACCGGCCACATCGTCAAGTCGCCGATGGTCGGTACCTTCTATCGTTCGGCGAGCCCGGGCACCGATGCCTTTGTCGAGGTCGGCAAGGTCGTCAAGGCCGGCGAGCCGATCTGCATCATCGAAGCGATGAAGATCATGAACGAGATCGAGGCCGATTCGGCCGGAACGATCCGGGAGATCCTTTGCGAGAACGGGCAGGCGGTGGAGTTCGGCCAAGCTCTCTTCGTCATCGAATGAGTCGCGGCCAGGTCTTGCCGCGGCAGTGGTTCGCTGGCGTCTGAAGCGATGTTCAAGAAGATCCTGATCGCCAACCCGGGCGACAACGGCGAAGGCGTTGCGGCGAAGGCCGACTTCACCCATGCGAAGTCGGCCGCAGCCAAATCGCCCTGCACGCGTAGCGTGCGCGATCGAGCCCAGCCCTGATGTTCAAGAAGATTCTCATTGCCAATCGGGGCGAGATCGCCCTGCGTATCCAGCGCGCCTGTCGCGAGCTCGACGTCAAGTCCGTCGTCGTCTACTCCGAGGCCGACCGCGACGCCAAGTACGTGAAGCTCGCCGACGAGGCGGTCTGCATCGGCCCGGCAGCCTCCGCGCAGAGCTATCTCAACATGCCGGCGATCATCGCCACCGCCGAAGTGACCGACGCCGAGGCGATCCACCCGGGCTACGGATTCCTCGCCGAGAACGCCGATTTCGCCGAGCGGGTCGAGCGCAGCGGCTTCGTCTTCATCGGCCCGACTTCGGACTCGATCCGCATCATGGGCGACAAGGTCTCGGCCAAGCAGGCCATGATCAAGGCCGGCGTGCCCTGCGTGCCGGGCTCGGAGGGCGCCCTGCCCGACGACCCCAAGGAAGCGATCCGCGCGGCACGGGCGATCGGCTACCCGGTGATCATCAAGGCGGCCGGCGGCGGCGGCGGTCGTGGCATGCGCGTCGTGCACACCGAAGCCGCCCTCGTCTCCGCAGTGCAGATGACGCGGGCCGAGGCCGGCGCGGCGTTCGGCAATCCCGCCGTGTACATGGAGAAGTTCCTCGAGAACCCGCGGCACATCGAGATCCAGGTGCTCGCCGACCAGCACAAGAACGTGCTCTGGCTCGGCGAGCGCGATTGCTCGATGCAGCGCCGGCATCAGAAGATCATCGAAGAGGCACCGGCCCCGGGAATTCCCCGTCGCGTCATCGAGAAGATCGGCGAGCGCTGCGTCGCCGCCTGCAAGCGGATCGGCTATCGCGGCGCCGGCACCTTCGAGTTTCTCTTCGAGAACGGCGAGTTTTTCTTCATCGAGATGAACACCCGCATCCAGGTCGAGCATCCGGTGACTGAGTGGGTGACCGGCATCGACATCGTGCAGATGCAGATCCGCATCGCCGCCGGGGAAAAGATGGCGCTGCAGCAGCGCAACGTGCAATGCCGCGGCCATGCGATCGAATGTCGCATCAACGCCGAGGACCCGTACAAGTTCACACCCTCGCCTGGCCGGGTGACGATGTGGCACCCGCCCGGCGGGCCTGGTGTGCGCGTCGATTCGCACGCGTACACGAACTATTTCGTGCCGCCGA
>JANXWR010000543.1 GCA_025351025.1 Burkholderiales bacterium
TCGCCGAGCAGGATGTTCGAGGTCGGCACGCGGACGTTTTCGAACAGCACTTCCATGTGGCCGTGCGGCGCGTCGTCGTAGCCGAACACGGAGAGCGGGCGCACGACCGTGATGCCTTTCGCTTCGGCCGGAACCAGCACCATCGACTGCTGCGAGTGGCGCGGCGCGTCGGGATCGGTCTTGCCCATGAAGACGTAGATCTTGCAGCGCGGATCGCCCGCGCCGCTGGTCCACCACTTGCGGCCGTTGATGACGTAGTCGTCGCCCTGCCTTTCGATGCGCGCAGCGATGTTGGTCGCGTCCGACGAGGCGACCGCCGGCTCGGTCATCGCGAAGGCGCTGCGGATCTTGCCGTCGAGCAGCGGTTCGAGCCACTGCTGCTTGAGCGGGGCCGAGCCGTAGCGTTCGATCGTCTCCATGTTGCCGGTGTCGGGCGCCGAGCAGTTGAAGACTTCGCTCGACCAGGGCACGCGGCCCATGATCTCGGCCAGCGGCGCATAGTCGCCGTTCGAGAGTCCGAACTCGCGGCCGCTGCCCTTCGAGTCCTTGCCGCCGGCGGTCGGCGGCAAGAACAGGTTCCACAGGCCTTGCGCGCGTGCCTGCGGCTTCAGCTCTTCGATCAGCTGCAACGGCGTCCAGCGCTTGCCCGCTTTCGTGTTCGCCTCGATCTCCGCTTCGTAGCGATGCTCGTTCGGGTAGATGTGGTCGTCCATGAAGCGAAGAATCTGCGCTTGCAGCTCCTTCGTGCGCGGGGAGTATTCGAAGTCCATGGTGTGTCCTTGGCGTGTGTTGGGGCGGAGAAAAAAGCCGGGCGATGCCCGGTCTAGGTTTTCGGGGCGCCGTGTTCGGCGATGCGCCAGCCCATCTCGGCCAGCGGCCTTGCGCCTGCGGCCGACTGGCGCGCCTGCGCGCTCGATGCGGTGCCGGCTTCGACCCGCTTGGCGATGCCTTGCAGGATGCCGGCAAGGCGGAACAAGTTGTAGGCCAGGTAGAAATTCCAGTCGGCCATCACGGCGTCGGGGTCGGCCAGGCCGGCGCGTTCGCAGTAGCGACGCACATAGGCTTTCTCGTCGGGAATGCCGAGCGCGGCGTAGTCGAGCCCGCCGATGCCGCGCGCCGAGTGCGAGGAAGCCGGCACGATGTGCCACGACATGCAGTGGTAGCTGAAGTCGGCCAGCGGGTGACCGAGCGTCGACAGTTCCCAGTCGAGTACCGCGACGATGCGCGGCTCGGTAGGATGGAAGACCAGGTTGTCGAGCCGATAGTCGCCGTGAACGATGCTGACCCGCGAGTCGTCGCGCGCGCTCGCCGGGATGTTCCCGGGCAGCCACTCGATGAGTCGGTCCATCGCCTCGATCGGCTCGGTGATCGAAGCCTGGTATTGCCGGGTCCAGCGGCCGATCTGGCGCTCGAAATAGTTGCCGGGTTTGCCGTAGTCGGCCAGGCCGACCGCCTTCGTATCGACCGTGTGCAGCGCCGCGATGACGCGGTTCATCTCGTCGTAGATCGCCGCGCGCGCGGCGGGGTCGAAGCCCGGCAGCGACTGGTCCCACAGCACGCGGCCTTCGACGAACTGCATCAGGTAGAAGGCGCGGCCGATCACGCTCTCGTCCTCGCAGAGCACGAGCATCTCGGGCACCGGCACGTCGGTGCCGTGCAGCGCACGCATGACCTTGAACTCGCGCTCGATGGCGTGCGCCGACGGCAAGAGCTTGGCCGACGGGCCTGGCTTGGTGCGCATGACGTAGGTGCGCCCCGGCGAGGTCAACTTGTAGGTCGGATTCGACTGGCCGCCCTTGAACTGTTCGACCGCGAGCGGCCAGGCGAAGCCCGGCAGATGGGCATCGAGGTAGCGCTCGAGCGCAGCGACGTCGAACAGGTGTTGCTCGGCCACCGGCTTGGTGCCGGTGTTGGCTTCGGTGGTGCTCATCAGGTCATTGGAAGCGCTCGCCCGAGCGGTCGCAATCAGCGGCGACCCGACCCCCCGATCGACCCTGTTTCTGCTGCCTTCGTCGGAACGCCACGCTAGCGCGCGGCGATGGCGAGCAGCTTGTCCTTGGAAAGGACGACGAGCCGCGTCGGCTCGACCCGCACCGCCCCGTCGCGCTCGAAGCCCTTCAGCTCCTGATTCACGCGCTGGCGCGAGGCGCCGAGCATCTGCGCGATGTCCTCCTGGGCGAGCTGCAGCCCGACCCGGATCTCGCCGCCCTGCTCGGTGCCGTAGCTGCGTGCCAGGAGCAGGATCTGCTTGGCCAGGCGCGCCGCGAGCGGCCGCGTGTTCAGGTCCTCGACCACGTCGAACATGAGGCGCAGGCGCCGGCAGTTGAGGCGCAGCAAGGCCTCGTACAGCTCGACGTGCTGCGCCAGCAGGCTCCGGAAGTCCGCGCGACGCACGACGAGCAGCGTGGTCGCGCCATGGGCGTGCGCGTCGTGGGTGCGCGGCATGCCGTCGAAGAGCGCGATGTCGCCGAACCAGGTGCCCGGCTCGACGTAGGTGAGCGTGACCTGCTTGCCCGAGAGCGAGACCGAGCTGACGCGCACCGCGCCCAGCGCCACGCCGCACCACTCCTGCGCCTCCGCGCCGCGGGCGCCGAGAATGGCGCCGTCGCCGAGGCGGCGTACCACGGCACGGGCCAGGATCGCTTCGCGCAGCGCCTGAGAAAGTTTGGAGAACCACGAGCCCGTTTCGATGTTCGACTGTTCCTCGATTGTGAGAACCGGCGGGTGCATGGGCAGTCTCTGAGGTGACAGCGGTCGGAATGCGTCCGCTCAGGAAAAGCGCGGCGCGCGCTTTTCCAGGAAGGCGCGCAAGCCCTCGCCGCCGTTGTCGTGAAAAAGAGTGTCGAGCAAGTGGTCGCGCTCGGCGCCGAGTTGCTCGGCGAGCGATCGGCCGCCCGCCTGTTCGATCAGCTCCTTGCCGCTGGCCAGTGCGTTCGGCGCCATCGCCGCCAGGCGATCGGCCAGGCGGATCGCCTCGTCGAAGGCCGTGCCGCTCGGCACGACGGCGGCGACGACGCCATGCCCGTGCAAGGTCTCGGGCGAGATCGGTTCGGCGAGCCAGACGAGCTGCTGCGCGAGTGCGCGCGGCAGGGCGCGGACCAGGCTCCAGGTGGCGCCGCCGTCGGGCGAAAGGCCGACCTTGGCATACGACATGACGAAGCGCGCGTCGACCGCGGCGACGATCATGTCGCAGGCCAGCGCGAGCGAAAAACCCGCCCCCGCGGCGACGCCTTCGACGGCGGCAATGACCGGCTTCGGATACGCGCGGATGGCGGCGATGAAGTGATGCAGGTGCTCGAGCACGAGGAGCTGCGCGTCGCGGCCGGCGGCGCGCCGTTCAAGCAGGCCCTGCAGGTTGCCGCCGGCGCAGAAATGCGCGCCATCGCCGCGCAGGATCACGGCGCGGACGTCGTCCTTCGATTCCGACGCGCCGAGGGCCTCGATGCCCGCGGCGATCACCTGCGCCGACAGCGTGTTGCGCGTCGGCGGATCGCTGATCGTGAGAACGAGGGTCGCGCCGCGACGCTCGGTGACGAGCTCAGACGGCATCGGGGCACGCCTTCGCGCAATGCGATCTGCAGTGGCCGGAAGGCGTCCGCTTCATTCTCGGAATTGTGTCACGCAGCCCGGCGGCGCGAGGCTCGACGCGACCCGGAATGCAGAGGGTCGCGTGCTAGAGTGGTTTGGCCCCGAATCTTCCACGCATGCCGAGACTTTTTCTTCAATTCGCCCTCGGCGTCGCGGTCCTCTTCGTCTCTCCATTGGCATGCGCCCTGGGCTTCGGTCCGAGCAGCACGCCGACCACGCTCGGCCAGCACCTGAACTTCGCGGCGAGGGTGATGCTCGACCCCGAAGAAATGGTCTCGCGCGACTGCGTTTTCGCCGACGTCTATGCCGGCGATGCCAAGGTCGCGCCGCGCCACGTGCGCGCCGTGCTCGAGGCGACCCGCGATGCGTCGCAACGCATCGTCCGCGTGACGACGGCGGTCGTCATCGACGAGCCGATCGTCACGATCGAGGTCTCGGTCGGCTGCGGCTCGCGCATCTCGCGTCGCTTCGTCACCTTCATCGATCCGCCGTCGCAGCAGCTTGCCGAATCCGGCGCGTCGGAGACCCTGCCGCTGCCGGTCCATGGCGTCGACGCGCAGAGCGCGTCGCTCGCCGACATCGCCCGCCAGGCCGACGCCTCGCGACGCACGGCTGGCGGCGGTGCGTCGGCGAGCGATGGCGACCGGGCACCGAGAATCGCGCGCCGCGCGCCGCATGGCCCGCAGCGAATCGCCGTCGCCACCGCGGCGTCGACCGCGGCAACGAAGACGCGTCATGCACATGCATCGGCAAGGGCAACGCGCGCGACGCGCATCGCGCTCCTTGCCCGGCCGCGCACCGTCGGCTCACGCTTGCGCCTCGAGGCGCCGCACCTGCTCGCGGCGGCGCCCGCCGCCTCGACATCGGCATCGGCGCCGGTCGTCGTCGCTCCCGCGATCACCTTGCCGAGCTTGCCGGTCGATGCCGAGCTGGCACTGGCGGCACCGCCCGCCGCGGCGGCCAGCGACGCCACCACCGAGGCCCAGCAGCGCGAGCGCATCCAGTCGCTCGAGGCCGGCCTGGCGGGCGTACGTGCCGACGCGCAAGCGACGCAGCAGACGGTCACCGCCTTGCAGGCGCGCCTGCGCCAGGCCGAAGGTGAGCGCTACCGCAACAGCCTCGTCTACGTGCTCATCGGAACGACCCTGCTCGGCATCGTGATCGCCGTGGCTCTGTGGCTGCTGCGTCCGCGGCAACGCCGGCGCGCGCGCTGGTTTGACGCGCAGGCCAGCCAGCAGGCGAGGGCAGGCCGGGTCGAGAAGCGGCCCGTGCCATCGGTCGCGCCGGTGTCGTCGATTCCCGCGCCGCCGCATACGGACTCGGGCCACAGCTGGTCGGATCATCCGGCCAACGCCCTGTCGACACGGCCGGCGACGATCGGCGGTCTGGAAGTGACCACCATGCTCGGCCCGGAGTTTTCGCGGCCCGTCTTCGAAGCCTCGACGTCCGGCGCCGCTGCCAGTCCGCGCAAGAACATCGAGCTGACGATGGAGGAGCTGATCGACCTCGAGCAGCAGGCCGAGTTCTTCGTCGTGCTGGGCCAGGACGAGGCGGCGATATCGCTCCTCGACGGCTACATGCAAGGCGTCGGCGGCAGGAGCCCCTTGCCCTATCTGCAGCTGCTCGAGATCCATCAGCGCCGCGGCGAGCAAGCCGCCTACGACCGGGTGCGCGGGATCTTCAACGAGCGCTTCAACGCCAACGCGCCCGACTGGAGCTCGGCACTACACCTCGGCCGCGCCCTCGATGCGTACCCGCAGACGGTGGCACGCCTGCAGTCGCTCTGGTCGACGCCGCTGTCGGCGATGCAGACGCTCGACAACCTGCTGTTCCGCCGCCAGGCCGCCGAGGAGACCTTCGACTTTCCGGCCTACCGCGAGCTGCTTTTCCTCTACTCGATCGCGCGCGAGCTCTCGGGCAACGTCGAGACCGATTTCGGCTCGATCGATCTGTTCCTGCCGCTCGAAGGCGCGACCGCCGAGGCGCTGGACGAGGCCGAGCAAGAGAACCAGGACGACATCGACACCGCGGCAGGCCGTCTCTCGGTCGACCTCGATGTCTCGAACTGGCCCGAGGGCGCGACCATGAGCGACCTGCTGATGCGCCGCAACCCGGCCCGGCGCAACGCCGGCTGAGCCGCCGTCGCGCCGCTCAGAGCGAGGCCAGGCGCTCCAGCGCGAGCGCCAGCGTTTCGTCCTTCTTGGCGAAGCAGAAACGGGCGATGCGCTGCTCGAAGGCGTCGGCGTAGAAGGCCGAGAGCGGGATCGCGGCGACGCCGATTTCCTGAGTCAGCCAGAGGCAGAAATCGGCTTCGCTCTGCTCGCTCACCGACGAGTAGTCGACGCACTGGAAGTAGGTGCCCTGGCAGGGCAGGACGCGCAGCCGCGTCTTCGCCAGGCCGGCACGGAAGCGGTCGCGCTTGGCGCGATAGAACGCCGGCAGGCCGAGGTGATGCGACGGGTCGGCCATGAACGCGGCGATGCCGTGCTGCATCGGCGTGTTGACGGTGAAGACGTTGAACTGATGCACTTTGCGGAACTCGGCCATCAGCGCCGCCGGCGCCGCCGCGTAGCCGACCTTCCAGCCGGTGACATGGTACGTCTTGCCGAAGCTCGAGACGACGACGCTGCGCGCCGCCAGCTCGGGAAAGCGGGCCACGCTCTGGTGCTCGCCGTCGTAGACCATGTGCTCGTAGACCTCGTCGCTGATGACGACGATGTCGGTCGGCCGCAGCAGCGCGGCGAGCTTCTGCATATCGGCCTCGGACCAGCAGGTGCCGCTCGGGTTGTGCGGCGTGTTGATGACGATGGCGCGGGTGCGCGGCGTGATTGCCGCGGCGATGCGGTCGAAGTCGGGCGCGAAGGTGCCCGGCACCAGTGGCACATGCACCGGCGTCGCCCCGGCGAGGACGATGTTCGGGTCGTAGCTGTCGTAGCTCGGGTCGAGCACGATCACCTCGTCGCCCGGATGCACCAGGGCGAGGATGGCGGTGAGGATCGCCTGCGTCGCGCCGGCGGTGATCGTGATCTCGGCAGCGGCGTCGTAGCGGTGGCCGTAGATCGCCCCGATCTTCTCGGCGACGCGTTCGCGCAGCGCCGGTACGCCGGTCATCGCCGGGTATTGGTTCTGGCCGCCGCGCATCGCCGCATCGACGGCGTCGACGAGGCGCGGGTCGCACTCGAAGTCGGGGAAGCCCTGGCCGAGGTTGACCGCGCCGTGCTGCTGCGCGAGCGCCGACATGACCGTGAAGATGGTCGTGCCGACGTTCGGCAACCGGCTCTCGATCGCCGGCGTGTGGACGACATCGTGCGAAGGCGAGGACGGCCGGGCGCCGGGCCGCCCCAAGCCCGGCCGCGCCCCAAGGGCCACGAAGGGGCCCTCTCGGTCCCCTGGGGGCAAGGAACGAAGTGACTGCGGTGGCTTCATTTCTACAACTGGTAGTCCTGCGGATCGCCGGCCATGGCGCGTTCGACCAGCGCCCGGCTGAGCCGGTCCGAGAGCATCTCGGCAAAGGCGTAAACGAAATTGCGCAGATAGGCGCCGCGCTTGAAGGCGATGCGCGCCACGTTCTGGCCGAACAGATGGCCGGCCGGCCGTGCCACCAGATCGCCTCCCTGCGGCTCGTCGCGCATCGCGATCTCGGCGACGATGCCGATGCCGAGGCCGAGCCTGACGTAGGTCTTGATGACGTCGGCGTCGATCGCCTCGAGCACGATGTTCGGACGCAGCTGGCGCGTGGCGAAGGCGGCGTCGATGCGCTTTCGGCCCGAGAACGACGGGTGGTAGGAAATGAGCGGCAATGGCGCCAGGTCTTCGAGCGAGATCCGGTCGACCGTGGCCAGCGGGTGGCCGGCCGGCAGCACGATGACGTGCTGCCACTCGTAGCAGGGCAGCGACACCAGGTCGACGTAGTTATTGAGCGACTCGGTCGCCAGGCCGAAGTCGCCGACCTCCTCGTAGACCATTTTCGCCACCTGCTCGGGCGTGCCCTGGTGCAGGCTGATCGTCACCTTGGGGAAGCGCTTTCGCATTTGCGCGATCGGACCGGGCAGGAAGTAGCGCGCCTGGCTGTGCGTGGTGGCGATCGAGAGGGTGCCGGCGTCCTGCTTGGAGAACTCTTCGCCGATGCGCTTCAGGTTCGCGACCTCGCGCATGATCACCTCGATCGACTTCAGCACCTCGCGGCCGGGCTCGGTGACGCGGCGCAAGCGCTTGCCGTGGCGGGCGAAGATGTCGATGCCGAGCTCGCCCTCGAGCTCGAGGATCGCCTTCGACACGCCGGGCTGCGACGTGAACAAGGCCTTGGCCGTCTCGGTGAGGTTGAGGTCGCGGCGAACCGCTTCCTGGACGAACCTGAACTGGTGGAGGTTCATGACTCGGTGGATGAAGGAAGCGGCGAATTATTCACCGAAGCGCGCTGCCGCGAGGGCGGCGGCGGCGATCGCGGCGATGACCGCCTCGTTCTCGCCGATCGCCTCGTGCAGGCGGACGTCGAGCCCCGGATGTGCGGCGCGGATGCCGTCGACGAGGGGAGGCAGATCTTTGCGCAAGTGGCCGCCGGTGCCGAGGAAGAGCGGCACGACGTCGATGCGCGTCGCGCCGGCGGTGGCCGCACGGCGTGCCGCCTCGGCCAGGTCGGGCGTCATCAGCTCGAGGAAGGCAAGCTCGACGCGGCGGCCCGGCTCCGCCCGACGGATGCGTGCGGCGATCGCCTCGAAGGGCCCGGCCCAGCGGGCATCGCGCGCCCCGTGTGCAAACAAGATCAGCGCTTTCATTGGTGCCCCCACGCTTGCGGCATTCGCCGCGCGCTGCCCCCCGAGGGGGCGCTCACGCCTTGGGGCGGCCCGGCGGCGTTCGTCACCGGTATCGCACCAGCCAGCTGAAGGCGGCGAGCGAGAGCAGCAGGTAGAGGGCGCCGGGCGCGGCGGCGACGATCCACGGCGTCCAGTTGCCGAGCAGGCCGAGATGGCGAAAGACGTTGTTGAGCAGCACGAAGCTCACGCCCAGCATGATGCCGATGAAGACCTTCAGGCTGACGCCGCCCGAGCGCGCGTTGAGGTAGGCGAAGGGCAGGGCGAGGCCGACCATGACCAGGCAGGCGAAGGGATAGAGGGCGCGCTTCCAGAACTGGATCTTCTGCAGCTGCGCCGTCTGCTCGTTGTCGGCGAGGTGGCCGATGTAGCGCCAGAGGTCGAGCGTCGACATTGTCGTCACCGGCAAGACGGCGGCGGCGACGACGTCGGGTCCGAGCGTGCTCTTCCAGTCGAGCGTGGCGAGCTTTTCCTCCTTCACCGTCGAATCGGCGCCGGACTCGACCCAGCGCGTGACGGCGACGTCGGCGAGGGCCCAGGTGCCGTCCTTGCCGACCCGGGCCTCGGCGGCGCTGGTGCGCTCGAGGAGCCGCCCGTCGGCCTCGAACTCGAAGATGCGCACATTGCGCAGCAAGGTGCCGAGCTCGGCCGAGCCGACGTTGATCGAGTAGCTGCGCTCGCCGGCCGGCGTCGATGCATGCTCCTTGATCCAGGCGCCCGAGCGCTCGAGCTTGAGGCTGCCGCTGAAGGCCGCCTTCAGCTGGCTCGCGACACGCTCGCTGATCGGCGCCAGGTAGTCGCCGAACACGAAAGTGATGAGCCCGAACACGAGCGCCAGGCTGGTGAGCAGCCAGAGGGCGCGGCCCGGCCCCAGCCCGCCGGTGCGCAGGATCGTGTACTGCGAGGACTGGGCCAGCCGGGCCAGGGCGTAGATCGTGCCGATCAGCACGGCCAGCGGCATCAGCTCGTAGAAGTGGCCGGGCGCGAGCAGGAGCGAGTAGGCGGCGGCGTGCAGCGCCGTGTAGCCGCGCTGGCCGATGCCGCTCAGCTCGTCG
>JANXWR010000559.1 GCA_025351025.1 Burkholderiales bacterium
CCGGCGCCCGGCCGGCCAAGTTCACGGACATTGACAAATGATCAAGGTCTTTCTCTGCGACGACCACGCCTTGATCCGGCGCGGCATCCGCGACACGCTCTCCGACGCCCCCGACATCGAGGTCGTCGGCGAGGCCGGCGACTACGGCGAGCTGCGCGCCCTGATGCGCGAGAAGACGGCCGACGTGCTGGTGCTCGACATCAACCTGCCCGGCCGCAGCGGCCTCGACGTGCTGCATGCGCTGAAGGACGAGGGCACGGCGATGCGCGTGCTCGTCGTCTCGATGTACCCGGAAGACCAGTACGCGATCCGGGCGCTCCGCGCCGGCGCCTTCGGCTATGTCAACAAGGGCGGCGACCCGGCCCTCATCGTCAGCGCGGTGCGCACGGTGGCGCAGGGGCGCAAGTACGTGACGCCCGAGATCGCCCAGATGCTGGTCGAGAGCCTGACCTCGCCGACCTCGGAGAACGCGCACGACAAGCTCTCGGACCGCGAGATGCAGACGCTCGTCATGATCGCCTCGGGCAAGCGCCTCTCGGACATCGCCGAGGAGCTGATGCTTTCGCCCAAGACCGTGAGCGTCTATCGCGCCCGCGTGCTCGAAAAGCTCGGCCTCACGAACAACTCGGAGATGACGGTGTACGCGATCAGGAGTGGTTTGGTCGGGAACTGAGTTTCGATCGTCGATCGGGCCGCGCCTGCGGCAGGCAGCGCTCAGGCGTTGCTCGACGCCCTGACTTCCTCGATCGTCGATACCCCGGCGAGCACTTTGCCGATGCCGTCCTGGCGCAGCGTGCGCATGCCTTGCTTCATCGCCAGTTGCTGCAGCTCTTCGGCCCGGCCGCCGTTCTGGATCATGCGGCGCAGATCGCGCGAGACGACCATCAGCTCGTGGATGCCGGCGCGGCCCTTCAGGCCGGTGTGGTCGCATTTCTCGCAGCCGGTGCTCTTGTGGAACATCAGCCGGCCGTCCACGGCGTGCCGCTTGGTCCAGCCGGCCAGCAAGTCGGCCCGCGTGACCGATGGCTCGGCACCGAAGGCGTTCATGTAGTCGCCGAGCAGTTCCTCGATCTCGTCGTGCGAGGCCGGTCGGCTGGTCTTGCACGCGTTGCAGCTCTTGCGCACCAGGCGTTGCGCCAGCACCGCGAGCAGCGAATCGGCGAAATTGAACGGGTCCATGCCCATGTCGAGCAGCCGGGTCACGGTCTCCGGCGCGCTGTTGGTGTGCAGCGTCGAGAGCACGAGGTGGCCGGTGAGCGAAGACTCGACCGCCATCTTGGCCGTCTCTTCATCGCGGATTTCACCGAGCATGATCACGTCGGGGTCGGCACGCATGAAGGCGCGCAGCGCCTTGGCGAAGGTCCAGTCGATCTTCGGATTGATCTGCACCTGGCGCAGGCCGGGCTGGGTGATCTCGACCGGGTCTTCGGCAGTCCAGATCTTGCGCTCGGGCACGTTGATGTGGCTCAGCACGGAGTGCAGGGTCGTCGTCTTGCCCGAGCCCGTCGGCCCGACGCAGAGCACCATGCCGTAGGGCCGCTCGACCACGTCGAGCAGCCACTTCATGTTCTGTTCCGACAAGCCCAGGCTGTCGACAGGGATCGGCTTGGCGGAAGCAAGCAGCCGCAGCACCACGTCCTCGAGGCCACCATTGGTGGGGATGGTCGCGACGCGCAACTCGATCTTGTGCTGCGGCGAGAACTTGGCGAAGTTGATCTTGCCGTCCTGCGGCTTTCTGCGCTCGGAAATGTCGAGATCGCACATGATCTTGACGCGGGCGATCAGCGCGTTGCGATAGCTCGCGGGCAGCTCGAGGTAGGTGCGCAGGATGCCGTCCTTGCGAAAGCGCACGCGGATCTTTTCCTTGCCGGGATAGCTTTCGATGTGGATGTCGGAGATGCCGTCCCTGTGCGCTTCGATCACCATGTTGTTGAGCAGGCGCACCAGCGAGTTGTCGCTCTGCTCGATCGGCCGCTCCTCGTCGCCCGAGCTGGCGCTGCGCTCGGCGCCTTCTTTCTCGAGCGACTCGACGAGCTCGTCCGTGGTGCTCGGCAAGGGCGTCAGATCGAACTGGATCGGCGCGCCGAAGTCGTCGGATTTATTGCCGACCGCGGTGCCCAATTTCTCGTATGCGGAGCGCAGCGCAGTCTCGATCGCGGTTCCGCGGGCGAGCACGGGCACGACCTTCATGTCGGCATTGAACTCGATCTCGTCGAGCGCGGTGCGGCGCGAGGGGTCGTCGAGGGCGACCACCAGCCGGCCGTCGCGGATCAGCAGCGGCATCACGCGCAGCCGCGCTGCCACCGCGTAGTTGAGCTTGCGCAGCGCTTCCGGCTCGACCGGGAAGGCATCGAGATTGACCAGCGGATAGCCCATCTTGCGCGCCAGCGCGGTCTGCAGGTCGTCGCGCGAGACCACGCCCATGCGCACCAGCACCTCGCCGAGCGGTACGCTGCGGTCGAGCTGCTGCTGGACCAGCGCATCCTTGAGCTGCGC
Source organism: Burkholderiales bacterium (assembly GCA_025351025.1). GTDB lineage: Bacteria > Pseudomonadota > Gammaproteobacteria > Burkholderiales > Burkholderiaceae_C > Schlegelella_A. Next base: position 2,497 of record JANXWR010000559.1, read on the forward strand.
GTCGTTGACCATGCCGAGCGAGAGCAGCGCTTCGCCGATGCGGACCATCGGCATCTTGTGCTGGCGTTCGATCGCCTCGAGCAACTGGTCGGGCGAGACGATCTGCTTTGTCACCAGGATGTCGCCGATCTTCTTGCTGCGCAACTCCTCCTGCAGACCCATCGCCTCGGTGACCTGGTCGAAGGTCGCGTGGTGATCCTCGATCAGCAGCTCGCCGATCTTTTGCCCGATCTCGAAGCTTGCGATCGCGCTCTTCGGTATGAACATGCGCTTGACGCTGCCATCGGCGTCGCAGGGTGGAAACAGGAACAGGCCGAAGTCGGTCTCGACCTGGCCGATCGTCTGGCCTTGCAGGGCGCCGCCTTCGGAAAGCAGGATCTTGTACGGGCTGCTCTTGCGCTGGCGCAGCAGATCGGCGTGCGGATCGGTCAGCGGCAGCGGCAAGGGCATCAGCGGCGAGGTCAGCGTTAGCGCTTTGAACTGGTCGAAGCGCAGCGCCACCGTGGTCCGCGCCGGCGGCATCTGCACATGGGCCACCGAGGTTTCGGGAACGAAGAAGGTCAGGCGGCCGGAGCTGATCTTCAGGTCGGCGCCGGTCAGGATCTGGCAGGTCAGCGTCTCGGTCTGCTCGGTCGGCGCCGGGTAGCTGGCGAACGGCGGGGTCGGCCAGAGAAAGACTTCGCGGCTGCCTTTTTCCTTGGCGCTGGAGTTGGTGCTGGTGCTCGCCGAGTCAGCGTTGGCGGCGGAGGCGTCGGCCTGCACGCGCTGAGCGGGGCGCGCGGGCATATCCCATTTGAGCGGGGCGAGCATGTCGGCCATGAGCGGTTCCTTCTGGCTGACGGCGCGCGCGGCTCCAAACGAGAGCCGCACCGAACCAGCAGACCCCTCATCGTGCGACCAATCGCCCGGCCGGGTTGCCCCGAAATGCGGGGCGAATTGCACGCAAATCGCGGCTTCACGCGGGCGACGCCGTAGCATCCGCGACTCCATGGCGCACGTCGCCGCGCGTTGACCCTGCCGCCACCATGAATCTTCGTTTCGTAGAAGCGTTCTACTGGGTCGCGACGCTGAAAGGCGTGACCCGGGCAGCCGAGAAGCTGAGCGTGACGCAATCCGCGATGTCGAGTCGGATCGCGGCGCTCGAGGAGGAGCTTGGCGTCATGCTGCTCGATCGGCGCAACCGACAATTTCGCCTGACGATCGCCGGCATGCGCTTCCTGGTCCACGCGCAACGCATGCTCGAATTGCAGCGCGAGGCCAAGGCAGAAATGGGCTCGGGCCGGGAGCCGGCTGTGCCGCTGCGGCTCGGCGCGATCGAGTCGGTGCTCCATTCCTGGCTCATCCCGTGGATCGAGGCGCTGCGTTTGGAACGGCCGGCGCTGGCCCTCGAACTCGCGGTCGAGACGACACCCATGCTGCTCGATCAGATGCGACGCGGTACGCTCGACCTCGCCTTCGCGGCGCTACCGGCCTCCGGCGAGGGCGTGCGCACACGCGCCTTGCCGCCAATGGAAATGGTCTTCGTCGGCAATGCCAGGCTGCATCGGCGCGCCCGATGCAGCCTCACCGAGCTGGCCGGCCTCGATCTGCTGACTTTTCAACGCGGCTCGCAGCGGCATGTCGCGTTGCTCGACCTCTTTCGCAATGCCAGGCGCGTGCACGCCGTGTCTTCGATCTCGGCGATGACGCAACTCGTCGAAGGCGGCTTCGGCGTCGCGACCTTGCCGCGCAGCGCCGCCAAGCGTCTGCTCGCGCACCGCGAGCTTCGCCTGCTGGTGACCGATCCGTCGTTGCTGCCGCTACCGGTGTTCGCAAGTTACCGGGCCGAGGCCGCTTCGCACGCCGTTGAGGAGATCGTGCGTTCGGCGCTCGCCTTTACCGCGCAGACCGAGCTGCCCGAGCGTCCACGACGGCGCCCTGGGGCCTGCTTGCTGCCATCGAAAAAATCGATGAAGCAATCGGACTAGTATTTGTTTGATCGGGCCGACGGCTGCGCAACACAATGCGCCAGCCCGTTTCTCACGGCGGTTTTCTCCACAGGAGCGTACCCATGGCATCGGCGTTTTCGCGATTCAGGTTGGCCGCGGCTTGCACCGCTCTCTGGCTAGGCTCGGCGGCGCACGCGCAGCAGGAAGTCAGGATCGGCGTGATCTATCCGCTGACCGGCGCCGCCGCGTCGAGCGGCGCCGAGATGAAGAACGCGCTCGAGCTCGCCGCCGACATCATCAACAACGGCGCCAAGGGCATTCCCGACCTGCCGTTCTCGGCCGGCGGCGGCCTGCCGGGCCTGAAGGGGGCGAAGATCAAACTGGTGTTCGCCGACCACCAGGGCAACCCGCAGATCGGCGCCACGGAGGCCGAGCGGCTGATCAGCCAGGAGAAGGTCGTGGCAATAGTCGGTGCCTATTTCAGCAACGTCACGGCGACGGCGAGCCAGGTCGCCGAGCGCTACAAGATTCCCTTCGTCAACCCCGAGTCTTCGTCGGCGTCGTTGACCCAGCGCGGCTTCAAGTGGTTCTTCCGCACGACCGCGCACGACGATCTTTTCGTGCGCAACTTCTTCGACTTCATGAAGGAGTTCGAGGCCAGGCGCGGCATCAAGATCGGCTCGATCGCCACCATCAACGAGAACACGCTCTGGGGAACGGAGACGACCAAGCTCGAAGCGACGCTGGCGCCGGCCAACGGCTACAACCTGGTCAAGCAGATCACCTATCCGGCCAAGAGCACGCAGCTCACGTCGGAGGTGCAGACGCTCAAGGCCGCCGGGCCGAAGGTGATCATGCAGTCGTCCTACCTCGGCGACGCGCTGCTGACGATGAAGACCTACAAGGAGCTCGGCTTCACGCCCGACATGATCCTCGCCAACGACGCGGGCTTCTCGGACACCGAGTTCATCAAGACGCTCGGCAAGGACGCCGACTACGTGATCTCGCGCGAGGTCTGGGCGCTCGATCTCGCCAACCGGAACCCCCTCATCAAGCAGGTCAATGATCTGTTTCGCAGCAGGTACAACGCCGACTTCACCGGCAACTCGGCGCGCACCTTCACCGGTCTCATGGTCATGGCGGACGCGATCAACCGCGCCGGTTCGACCGACCCCGAGGCGATCCGCAAGGCGCTCGCCTCGACCGACATCCCGGGCGGCAAGCT
>JANXWR010000562.1 GCA_025351025.1 Burkholderiales bacterium
CGTGCTATTGATCGTCGCCGCCGCGACGTTCTTCACGTCCGAGCCCGGCAAGCAGCTGATCGCCTACGGCAAGGACTCGATTCGCGAAGTGAAGAAGGTCGTCTGGCCGACCCGCAAGGAAGCGCTGCAGATGACGGGCTACGTGTTCGCCTTCGTCGTCGTCATGGCGCTGTTCCTGTGGCTCACCGACAAGACGCTCGAGTGGCTGCTGTACGACCTCGTTCTCGGCTGGAAGCGCTAAGGAGCCCATGAAGTGACTGAAGCAAGCGCAGAAAGCAACGACGAGCTCGCGACCCCGGAATCGTTCGCGGCCAAGGGCAACCGGCGCTGGTACGTCGTGCACGCCTATTCCGGCATGGAAAAGGCGGTCGAGCGCAACCTCCGCGAGCGCATCGACCGCTCGGAGATGAAGGAAAAGTTCGGCCGCATCCTGGTGCCGATGGAAGAAGTGGTCGAGCTGAAGAACGGCAAGCGTTCGGTCAGCGAGAGGCGATTTTTCCCGGGCTACGTGCTGGTCGAGATGGAGATGGGCGACGACACCTGGCACCTCGTAAAGCACACGAGCAAGGTGACGGGCTTCGTCGGCGGCGCCAAGACGCGGCCTTCGCCGATCTCCGAAGCCGAGGTGATGAAGATCGTCTCGCAGATGCAGGAAGGCGTGGAAAAGCCGCGCCCCAAGGTGCAGTGGGAAGTGGGCGAGACGGTGCGCATCAAGGAAGGCCCGTTCACCGATTTCAACGGTTCCGTCGAGGACGTGAACTACGACAAGTCGAAGGTCCGCGTCGCTGTGACGATCTTCGGCCGCGCGACCCCGGTCGAGCTCGACTTCGCCCAGGTCGAAAAAATCTGATTTATCGGCGGGGGACGGGCGCCACCCGGCGTCTCCCGCTCGTTGCATTTCCGGGTGACGGAACGAGGAGCTGACCAGGTTTTTCCTGCAAGGCGCTTGAACTCGAAACAAGGAGCCATTCATGGCAAAGAAAGTCGTCGGCTACATCAAGCTGCAAGTCCCGGCCGGAAAGGCGAATCCCTCGCCCCCGATCGGCCCGGCGCTCGGCCAGCGCGGACTCAACATCATGGAGTTCTGCAAGGCCTTCAACGCGCAGACGCAAGGTATGGAACCGGGGCTCGTGCTGCCGGTCATCATCACCGCGTACGCGGACAAGTCCTTCACGTTCATCCTCAAGACGCCGCCGGCTTCGGTGCTGATCAAGAAGATCCTGAAGCTGGAAAAGGGCTCGGCCCGGCCGCACCTCGACAAGGTGGGCAAGCTGACGCGCACCCAAGTCGAAGAGATCGCCAAGGCCAAGCAACGCGACTTGACCGGCGCCGACCTCGAAGCGGCGGTTCGCACCATCGCCGGAACGGCCCGCTCGATGGGCATCACGGTTGAAGGAGCAGTCTGACCATGAGCACCGACAGCAGCAAGAGCAAGGGCAAGGGCGCCAAGCGCGAGAAGGCGACGGCGGGCAAGGTCGACAGCACCAAGCTCTACGCGCTCGACAGCGCGCTCGCACTCGTCAAGGAATGTGCGACTGCGAAGTTCGATGAGTCGATCGACGTCGCCGTTCAGCTCGGCATCGACGCCAAGAAGTCCGACCAGGTCGTTCGCGGCGCGGTCGTGATGCCCAGCGGCACCGGCAAGACCAAGCGGGTCGCCGTGTTCGCCCAGGGTGCCAAGGCTGAAGAAGCCAAGGCTGCCGGCGCCGACATCGTCGGCATGGAAGACCTGGCCGCCGAGATCAAGGCCGGCAAGATGGACTTCGACGTCGTCATCGCCTCGCCCGACACGATGCGCGTGGTCGGTACGCTCGGCCAGATCCTGGGGCCCCGAGGCCTGATGCCGAACCCGAAGGTCGGCACCGTGACGCCAGACGTCGCCCAGGCAGTTCGCAACGCCAAGGCCGGCCAGGTGCAGTTCCGCGTCGACAAGGCCGGCATCGTCCACGCCACGATCGGCCGCCGCTCGTTCGACAACGACAAGCTGGTCGCGAACTTGCGTGCCCTGATCGAGGCGCTCAACAAGTCCAAGCCGGCGTCGAGCAAGGGCATCTATCTGAGAAAGGTCGCGCTCTCTTCGACGATGGGCGTTGGCGCCCGGGTCGACCTCGCGTCGATCAACGCACAGGCTGCGCAAGCCGCCTGATCTGGAGTTTGGGCCGCCGCCAAGGCGGCGGCCCGGTGAGATGGTGGGCCGGATCGTTCGGGAAACCGGGCGGCCCGGGCCATCGAAGACCGCTGGTGCAATCCCTCTGGGTCGCTTAATGGCCAGCGCAGATGGCGTCCCGCCGAAACGGAATTCTTTTGTTCCAGTTCGGAAGGTCGCTGAACCTAAGCGTTTCGAAGCCGGCTGCGGCGCGAAACGCATGTGGAAGGAGAAGAAACCTTGAGTCTCAATCGCACCGAGAAAGCGACGGTGGTGACGGAGGTGGCGGCCCAGGTGGCCCGCTCGCAGACGCTCGCCCTGGCCGAGTACCGTGGCATGACCGTGGCTCACCTGGATGCGTTGCGCAAGATCGCACGCGAGAAGGGCGTCTATCTTCACGTGCTGAAGAATTCGCTGGCTCGCCGTGCCGTCGCTGGAACGCCATTCGAGGTGGCCTCGGCCAGCATGGCCGGCCCGCTGATCTACGGCTTTTCCGAGGACGCGGTCGCCGCGGCGAAGGTCCTGTCCGACTTCGCCAAGACGAACGACAAGCTGATCGTCAAGGCCGGCGCCCATGCCGGCAAGGCGCTCGACGCGAAAGGCGTGCAGTCGCTCGCCTCGATCCCATCGAAGGAAGTGCTGCTGTCGCAGCTGCTCGGGCTCATGCAGTCGCCGATCTCGCGGCTCGCCCGCGTGCTGGCGATGCTGGCCGAGAAGCGCGCTGCCGGCACCTCTGCCGAGGCGGCTCCCGCTGCCGAAGCGCCGCCCGCTGCCGAAGCGCCGCCCGCGGCCGACCCCGCGCCGGCCGCCGCC
>JANXWR010000570.1 GCA_025351025.1 Burkholderiales bacterium
CGACCACACGCCGTCGCCGATCTGCCCGCGCCAGACGCTCAAGCGCGTGTTGAAGCGCGCCGAGAAGATGGGCTTTTCGGTGATGAGCGGCATGGAGTTCGAGTGGTTCAACTTTCTCGAGACGCCGCAGACCTGGGCCGCCAAGCAGGGTGTCGGGCCGCAGACGATCACGCCGGGCATGTTCGGTTACTCGCTGCTGCGCATAAATCACGGCAAGGGCTTCATGAACGCGCTGATGGACGAGATGCTCGCTTTCGGCGTGCCGATCGAAGGCCTGCACACCGAGACCGGACCGGGCGTCTATGAAGTGGCGATCGCCTTCGGCGAAGCGCTCGAGCAGGCCGACCGCGCCATCCTCTTCAAGACCGGCGCGCGTGAGATCGGTGCCCGCTTCGGCATCATGCCGAGCTTCATGGCGAAGTGGAGCGCGGCCTATCCCGGCTGCAGCGGCCACATCCACCAGAGCCTGAAGGAAGGCAAGGACGGCAAGACCAATCTCTTCTACGACGAGAAGTCGCCGCGAAAGATGAGCGCGGTGTTCGAGAGCTACCTCGCCGGCCAGGTCGCCTGCCTGATGGAGATGGCGCCGATGTTCTGGCCGACCATCAACAGCTACAAGCGCCTCGTCGACGGTTTCTGGGCACCGGTCAAGCCGACCTGGGGCATGGACAATCGCACGGCGAGCTTTCGCGTCATCGCCGGCAGCCCGAAGGCGACGCGCCTGGAGACTCGCTGCCCGGGTGCCCGTCAATCCCTACATCGCCATGGCGGCGGTGATCGCCGCCGGCCTCGAAGGCATCGAGAAAGGCTGGACGCTGACCGCGCCGCCGGTCACCGGCACCAATGAAGGCGGCGAGCACATCCCGCGCGCGCCGCGCACGTTGATCGAGACGACGCGCATCTTCCAGCAGTCGCGGGTCGCCCGTGACTGGTTCGGCGACGATTTCGTCGACCACTTCGCCGCGACCCGCGAGTGGGAATGGCGGCAATGGCTCGACGGCGTGACCGACTGGGAATTGAAGCGCTACTTCGAGATCATTTGACGATGGAGACGCACGGGCCGGATCGGATCGGGTCGGCGGGGCACTCCCCTCCGCTCATGTCCCCCGAGCCGCGGCTTCGCCGCGCCTCTCCTCCTTTACTTCGCTGCGGGGAGCGCCCCACCGACCCGATCCGTCCACCGCCAGACGCCCTACGAGCGGATCCGATTGCCGCGGGCGTCGGGTGGGGGACGCAGCGAAGTAAAGGAGGAGAGGCCGAGGCTTCAGCCTCGGACTCGGGGGACATGAGCGGAGTCCCCCGCCCGATGCCCGTGGCTCGCGCCAAGCCGATCTTGTGTAGATGGTTGGCAACCTTTTCTGCAGGACTCGCTCTCGCAATTTCTGCACCCGCCCAAGCCGTCACCGTCAAGATCGCCACCGCCTTCGATCCACAGACCATGGATCCGCACGCGCTGGCCTTGCTCTATCACTCGCGCATCGCCTTCCAGGTGCACGAGTCACTGCTCAATCGCGACGAGCAGTTCCGCATCGAGCCGTCTCTCGCCTTGTCGTGGAACCAGATCGACGCGAAGACCTGGCGCTTCAAGCTGCGCCAGGGCGTCGTCTTCCACGACGGCTCGCCGTTCAGCGTCGACGACGCGGTGTTCTCGATCCAGCGCGCGATGACACCGCCTTCGCAGCGCTCGTTCCAGCTCAAGGGCGTGACGGCGGCGAAGAAGGTCGACGAGCAGACGCTCGAGGTCGACCTGGAGGCGCCCGATTCGGTGCTGCCGGAGAAGTTTCTCAACCTGCCGATGATGAGCAAGTCCTGGGCGCAGCTGCACAAGGTCGAGGTGGCGCAGGACTTCAACGGCAAGCAGGAGACCTTCGCGGTGCGCAACGCCAACGGCACGGGGCCTTACATGCTCGATCGCTACGAGCCTGACCTCCGCACCGTGCTCAAGAAGAACCCGCGCTGGTGGGGCTGGAGCGAGAAGCGCTCGGGCAACGTCGACGAGATCGTCTGGCTGGCGATCCGCTCCGACGCGACGCGGCTGGCCGCCCTGATCTCCGGCGAGGTTGACGTGGTGCTCGACCCGCCCATTCCCGACGTGGCCCGGCTGAAGAGCGAGCCGGCGCTGACCGTGCTGCAGATGGCCGACCTCGGCGAGCAATACCTGGTCTTCGACGTCGCGCGCGACGAGCTCGAGGGTTCCGACGTCAACGGCCGCAACCCGTTCAAGGATCTGCGCGTGCGCCGCGCCGTCTACCACGCGATCAACGTCGACCTGATCGCGCAGAAGGTGCTGCGTGGCCTGGCCGCACCGACCGGCGCCTGGCTCTCGCCGCGCGTCGACGGCTCGCTCGCCGAGCTCGACAAGCGCCTGCCCTACGACCCCGCCAAGTCGCGGGCGCTCCTCGCCGAGGCCGGCTACCCGAACGGCTTTTCGGTCACCATGGACTGCGTCAACGTCGCCTGGCGAGAGGCGGTCTGCCATGCGATGACGGCGATGCTGACGCGGGTCGGCATCCGGGCGAGCCTCCGCTCGTCGCCGACCAACCAGTTCTTTCCGAGGTTGACCTCGGGCACGACCAGCCTGGCCGAGTTCGGCTGGAACCCGACCACCGACGCCTGGGTGTCGCTGAACGCGATGTTCCATAGCTACGACCGCGCCGGCTTCGGCACCTTCAACGCCGGCCGCTACAGCAACGCCAGGCTCGACGTGCTGATCGACGCCATGCGCGTCGAGGCCGACGCGACGCGGCGGCGCGCCATGGTGGCGACGGCGCTGCGCTTCGTTGGCGACGAGCTGCCGTCGGTTCCGCTTTATCGTCGTACCTTGAACTGGGCGATGAAGAAGAACGTGCGTGCCGTCATGTGGCCGAACGACACGCCCGAGCTGCGCTGGCTGCGCGTGCAGCCCTGAACTCACGATTCCCGATTTCGACCGGACCTGTCATGACCATCACCCGCTTCTCGTTTCCGACGACGATCCAGTTCGGCCCCGGCGCGAGCCGGCTCTGCGGCCCGCACCTGAAGGAGATGGGCTACCAGCGGCCGCTCGTCGTCACCGACAAAGGGCTGGCGGTGCTGCCCTTGCTCGCGCAGTTCACGGCCACGCTCACCGATGCCGGGCTTGCGCCCTCGGTCTATGCTGGCGTGTTCGGCAACCCGACCGGCAGCCAGGTCATGAACGGCGCGGCCACCTACCGGTCTCACGGCGCCGACTGCGTCGTCGGCATCGGCGGCGGCGCGGCGCTCGACGTCGCGAAGATCGTCGGCCTGCTCGCGACGCACGAGGGCGACGTCATGGAGTACGTCTGGGACCATCCGCAGGTGCGGCCGATCGGCGACAAGCTCCCGTACTTCGTCGCCTTGCCGACGACCGCCGGCACCGGCAGCGAGGTCGGCCGCAGCAGCGTCATCAGCGAGGAGGCGACGCGCGTCAAGCGCGTCGTCTTTTCGGCGCAGATCCTGGCCAAGGTCGTCTTCGCTGATCCCGAGCTGACGCTCGGCTTGCCGCCCGCGGTGACCGCGGCGACCGGCATGGACGCGCTGACGCACAACGTCGAGAGCTACCTGTCGCCCGCGTATCACCCGCTGTGCGACGGCATCGCGCTCGAGGGCGTGCGCATCGCGGCGCGCTCGCTGGCCACGGCGGTGCGCGAGCCCGGCAACATCGAGGCGCGTGCCGACATGATGATGAGCTCGATGATGGGGGCGATCGCTTTCCAGAAGGATCTCGGCGCGGTGCACTCGTGCGCGCATGCGCTGGGCACGGTCTGCGACATGCACCATGGCCTGGCCAACGCCTTGATGATCGACACCGTGCTGGCCTGGAACGCCGAGGTCGTGCCGAAGAAGTTCGACGAGCTCGCGCACGCGGTGGGCGTGAGCGGCGGGGCTGCGGGATTTCTCGCCTGGCTGAAGGCGCTGAAGCAGGAGATCGGCATCGCGCCGAATCTCACGAAGGCCGGCGTCGACCGTGCCTCAATCCCGAAGCTGGTCGCCATCGCCACGGCCGACATCTGCCATCAGACGAATCCACGGCCGGTCAAGGCCGCCGACTTCGAGCGCCTGTTCGCGGAGGCGATGTGAGCCAGGACCGGCGCCACGGCGACGAGCGCGTCAAGGTCGGCATCTCGGCCTGCTTCTTCCACGCCGACGCCCAGCGACCGATCTTCACCGGCAAGACCTTGCAATACGTCGAGCAGTCGGTCCCGCACTGGGTGATGGCGAGCGGCGCCCTGGCGGTGATGATCCCGAGCCCGGCCGGCGATACGCAAAAGGGCGACGCCAGCCTCGACGATTACGCCGGCTGGCTCGACGCCCTCGTCCTCGAAGGCGGCTCCGACGTCGCGCCCGGCAGCTATGGCGAACAGCCGCTCGACGAGCGCTGGCAGGGCGACCGCATCCGCGACGACTACGAGCGCGCGCTGCTCGCCGCCTTTGCGGCGCGCGGCAAGCCGGTGCTCGGCATCTGCCGCGGCCTGCAGCTGATGAACGTGGCGCACGGCGGCACGCTGTTCCAGGACATCGACACGCATCGGCCTGGACCGGTTCGCCATCGCGACGCCGCGAGCTACGACAACAACCTACACCCGCTCGAGTTCGTGGACGGCACGCGGCTGGCCGCGATCTTCGAGGGCACGCCGCGGGCCACGGTCAACAGCGTCCACCATCAGGCGATCAAGGACCTGGCGCCCGGCTTCATCGTCGAGGCGCGTTGCCCGACCGACGGCATGATCGAGGCGATCAGAAAGCCTGGTCGTCCGTACATGGCCGCGGTGCAATGGCACCCCGAGTTCCACCGTGCCGGCGAAGGCACGCTCGACGATCGACCGCTTCTCGACGACTTTCTCGCTGCCGCACGCGCGGCGCGACACGCCACATGACGACGACCCTTTCCATCACCAATCCCGCCACCGGCGCGCGGCTCGCCGAGGTGCCCGCCGACGACGCGGCAAGCGTCGCCACAAAGGCCGGTCGTGCGCGCGCGGCGCAACCGCGCTGGGCGGCGCTGCCACTGTCCGAGCGCAAGGCGATGATCACGCGCTTTCGGGCGCTGGTTGTCGCCGAGCTCGAGGTGCTGGCCAGCACACTCACCGCCGAGGTCGGCAAGCCGATCGCCCAGTCGCGCAACGAGCTGAACGGCTTTCTCGCCCGCATCGACTTCTTTCTCGCCGAGGTCGAGGCCAGCACCGCCGACGAGGACGTATTCGCCGACGCTGGCATGAAGGAGCGCATCGGCCACGAGCCACTCGGCGTCGTCGCCAACATCTCGGCCTGGAACTATCCGTACTTCGTCGGTGGCAACGTCTTCGTGCCGGCGCTCCTGACCGGCAACGCCGTGCTCTACAAGCCCTCGGAGTTCGCGACGCTGACCGGCCTGCACATCGACCGGCTGCTGCACGCCTCCGGCGTTCCGACCGACGTCTTCATCACCGTCGTCGGCGCCGGCGCGGTCGGCGCGGCGCTGGTCGAGCAGCAGGTCGACGGCGTCTTCTTCACCGGCTCGGCGGCGACCGGCGAGCGCATCGCCGTCGCGGTCGGGCCGCGCATGATCCGCCTGCAGCTCGAGCTGGGCGGCAAGGACCCGACCTATGTCGCCGACGATGCGGACCCGAAAGCCGCGGCCGAATCGCTGGC
>JANXWR010000581.1 GCA_025351025.1 Burkholderiales bacterium
TCGGCGGCGGCGGTCGCGAGCAGGCGGCCACCACTCAGCACCTCGCCGCCAGGGCCGCGCACCTGGTAGCGGGTGTCGTCTTCCTCGTCGGGGCGCAGCGCTTCGGCGACCCGCGGCGGCAGGGCAAAACCGGCCAGGCCGCGTTCGGTCTCCGCCTGCACCGCCACTTCGCGGCCGAGCAGTCGCACCTTGGCGGCGAGCTCGCGGTCGAAGGGCTGGTTGGCGATGCCTTGCGCCACCAGCCAGGTGAGGGCGACGCTCATCGGCCAGAGCACGAGCAGCGGCGCCAGCATCCAGTTGAGGATCTCGCCGAACAGCGAGCGTTGTTCGCGCCAGCGCGGCATGCCGACCCTAGGCGGCGATCCGTTCGAGACAGTAGCCGAGGCCGCGCACCGTGGCGATGCGGACGTTGCCCTGCTCGATCTTCTTGCGCAGGCGATGCACGTAGACCTCGATCGCGTTGTTGCTGACCTCGTCGCCCCATTCGCACAGCCGCTCGACCAGCTGGTCCTTGCTGACCAGGCGCCCGGCGCGCTGCAGCAGCACCTCGAGCAGGCCGATCTCGCGCGCCGAGAGCTCGACCATCTGCTCGTTGATGTAGGCGACGCGGCCGGTCGCGTCGAAGCTGAGCGGGCCGTGGCGGATGACGTTCGAGGCGGCGCCCAGGCCGCGCCGGGTCAGGGCCCGCACCCGCGCCTCGAGCTCCTGCAGCGAGAACGGCTTGGCCATGTAGTCGTCGGCGCCGAGGTCGAGGCCCTGCACGCGCTGCTCGACACTGTCGGCGGCGGTGAGGACCAGCACCGGCGCCTTCGAACCGCGCGCGCGCAGCCGGCGCAGCACCTCGAGGCCGTGCAGGCGCGGCAGGCCGAGGTCGAGGATCAGGAGATCGAATTCATGCGCGGCGAGCGCCGAATCGGCGTCGATGCCGTTGCCGACCTGGTCGACCGCGTAGCCCGCGCTGCGCAGCGAACGCAGCAACCCGTCGGCGAGGACCTGGTCATCTTCGGCGATCAGCAGGCGCATCGGGCGGCGGCCGGTTGGTTGGGGAAACGGGGAAAGCCGGGCGGCGCGACCGTGGCCTCACCCCTCAGTGGGCGCCAGCTTCGCTCATTCTAGGGAGTGCGCAAATATCGAACAGTGGCTACTGTACAAACATCCAGCTATTCAGGATAATTCCCGCACCCTCAGGAGCCCCTTCATGGAATCAGCCGTCAAAGCCCTCAACCCCGAAAAAGCGCTCAACACCGAAAAAGCCAAGGCCCTGCAGGCCGCCCTGGCGCAGATCGAAAAGCAGTTCGGCAAGGGCACGATCATGCGCCTGGGCGTCGGCGAGGTGATCGACGACATCGAGGTCTGCTCCACCGGCTCGCTCGGGCTCGACATCGCCTTGGGCGTCGGCGGCTTGCCGCGTGGCCGGGTGGTCGAGATTTACGGCCCCGAGTCGAGCGGCAAGACCACGCTCACTCTGCAGGTCATCTCCGAGATGCAAAAGCTCGGCGGCACCTGCGCCTTCATCGACGCCGAGCACGCGCTCGACGTGCAATACGCGCAAAAGCTCGGCGTCAACCTGCAGGAGCTGCTGATCTCCCAGCCCGATACGGGCGAGCAGGCGCTCGAGATCGTCGACGCGCTGGTCCGCTCGGCCTCGGTCGACCTGGTCGTCATCGACTCGGTCGCCGCACTCACACCCAAGGCCGAGATCGAGGGCGAGATGGGCGACTCCCTGCCCGGCCTGCAGGCCCGCCTCATGAGCCAGGCCCTGCGCAAGCTCACCGGCTCGATCAAGAAGACCAACACCATGGTCATCTTCATCAACCAGATCCGCATGAAGATCGGCGTCATGTTCGGCTCGCCCGAAACCACCACCGGCGGTAACGCGCTCAAGTTCTACGCCTCGGTCCGGCTCGACATCCGGCGCATCGGCTCGATCAAGAAGGGCGAGGAAGTGATCGGCAACGAGACCAAGGTCAAGGTCGTCAAGAACAAGGTCTCGCCGCCCTTCAAGACGGCCGAG
>JANXWR010000600.1 GCA_025351025.1 Burkholderiales bacterium
AGGATGGCTGCCAGCCAGGCCACGGCGACGCCGATCCAGCGCCGCTGCCACATGGCGCGGCCGACTTCGAGAACCTGCGGTATCAACTGATCCATGGCGATGTCGTTCTCATGACGTCGGGCCGGCGGCGCGCAGCGACGCCCCGCGCCTGCAAGACGCGGTCAGAACCAACCCTGCGGGACGATCACGATGTCGCCGGGCCGGACGTCGACGTTGGCGGAGATGTCACCCCGCTTCAGGAGATCCTTGAGTCGGACGCTGTACGGCTTGCCGCCATCCTTGCCGCGAACGAGCACGGCCGCATTGCCGTCGGCGAAGTCGGTGAGTCCGCCGACCTGGATCATCACGTCCAGCAAGGTCATATCCCGGCGGTAGGGAATCGCCTGCGGCTTCGCCGCCTCGCCGATGACGCGAATCTGCTCGCTCGACACGCCCTGAAAGCCGGTTACCACGACCGTCACGACCGGGTCCCGCAGCGTCTTCGATAGCGTCTTCTCCAGGTCGCGGGCGAGGTCGCTAGGGTTGCGACCGATCGCCGGCATGTCTTCCACCAGCGGCGTCGAGATCTTGCCGTCGGGACGCACCGCGACACTCATCGATAGCTCCGGATTTCGCCAGACGATGATGTTGACCACGTCGAGCGGTCCGATCAGGTAGCGATAGTCGGCCGTGGCGGCCTGCACAGGCGCCGGCGGGTAGCGCGGCGACGAACATGCGACGAGGAAAACCGCGACCAGGGCGCCGACAACGAGGCGCACGAACCGAGGAGCCGAAACGAGACCTGAATCCGATGCCATTGATCTTCTCCACCACGATGACTTGCCCGGCACCTGCACCGGCGGAGCGACCCCGCGGAGGCGCTCGATGTTACGGTCACGCTCAGGCAGGCTTCTCGCCAATGCGAAGCATAGCGTGCGAAACGACCGCTCGAGGTCGAACATTGACAGGCGGCGAACTTGGCGACGGTCTCCTGCCCGACGGGGCGCCCGCCAGTTGCGGCATGATTGCCGGCCTATGAACCCCCACGTGCTCGGCTATGCATCGATGGGCATCGGCTTCGGGCTCGGGTTCGTCTTGTCCGCAACCGCTTACGGCACTCGAAACTTCGTCAACCGGTGGGCTCTGCGTGTCGTCGACTCGCTGCGGCGACGGCCGTCTCGATTCACGGCCATCCATGCCGACGCGATCGAATGGCGGGAGAACCAGGCGCATCGGGACCGGACGACGTTCTTCATGAAGCCGCTGTCCCATGCAAACGATCACGGCAACGTGCTGATGCTTGTTCGTTATCCCGCCGGCAAGCTCAATCCAGACCACGTTCACACGGTGGGTCACGGCATGTACGTGCTGAGCGGCGAGCTCGTCACTCACCGCGGCACCTTCGGTCCCAACACCTTCGTCTGGTTCCCTGCCAACGAGGTGATGTGTCACGGAGCCGGTCCCACCGAGGATCTCGTCGTGCTCTTCTCGACCGGCTCCGGAATGGACACGCGGTACGTGGCTCGCACTCCTGGCTAGGGCCTGTCACCGAGGTCGGGTCGGTGTCTCGACCCTGCGCCGCTCGGCAACGCAACGATGAAATAGCTTCTGCATGAGCGCTGCACTGACCACCAAGGTATTGACGGAGTCGGAGTTCCCCGCCTGGGACGCTCTCGTGGCGACGTCGGCTCAGGGCAGCCCCTACGGCACGACGCCGTACCTGAACGCGCTCTGCGAGGCGACTGGGGGCACCTTCCGCATCCTCGCCGCTGCAAGGGGGAACGACCTTGTCGGAGGAGTGGCGCTGTTCGAGCAACGGCAGGGCTCCCTGACACGGGTGACACCCCGACCGCTGCTCTACTACAACGGGCTGGTGCTGTGCGAGTCGACGAGCAAGTATCCATCGCTCGCCACGGCGAAGGTGCTCGAGGCCTCGAGCGCCATCGAGGCGCAGATTTCGTCGTCTCGCTACGAGCGGGCGGTACTCAAGCACCATTGGTCCTTGCTCGACGCGAGGACCTTCATGGCGCAGGGATGGGCCGTTCGCCCAGGATATTCGTACCTGGTGTCGATCTCGGACATGGAAGCGGCTTGGCAGCGCGTCGAGCAGAACCTTCGTCGACTGGTCCGCCGGAGTTCGCAGCAAGGCATCCGCTTCACTGACGACGACGACTTCGCCAGCTTCTTTCGCCTGCATGCGGCGGGTGTCGCGCGCAAGGGGATGCCGCTGTACTTGCCCGAGGACCGCTTTTCGCGCTTCATCCGGCGACTCGGCGAGCAGGGCCTCTGCCGCATCTACCACGCGCGGCTGCCGACCGGACAGTCCATTTCAGCGCAGATCGTCCTGACCGGAAAGAGCCCCGTGTCCCACTCGGTTTGCGCGGCGGCGGACCCCGAGCACCTCAACACGGGCGCAACGGCGTTCCTGCGCTGGAAGGTCTTCGAAGCCCAGTCGGCCCTGGGCTACGGCGGAAACGACCTGACCGATGCGGCGCTCAATCCAGTGACTCATTTCAAGAGCCAGTTGGGCGGCGAGCTCAAGCTATGCCTGATTTGCGAGAAGACATTCGAGCCCGAGCACTGGGCGCGAAAGCTGGCGTCTAGATGGCGGGCGAAGGTGGGTCGCGCAGGTAGATAGTCGCGTACCGCTGCTTCCAGTCCGCGCGCGCGATATCGAGCCGCTCCAGGCCCCAGTAGGTCCACGGCCACGGAGCACCGCGCAGGGTCAGGGCGTCACCGTGGATCTCGGGAATGAGGTAGTCCAACGGCCGCAGACCTGCCTTCCCGGTGAGGGAGTGCCGAAGGTCGATGTCCATCCCGTCGACGAAGAGGGCCGCCCTGGGTTTCAGCAGCGAACACAGATGGGCAAACGCCGTTCGGGATTGCTTCCTGCTGAGGTGATAGAGAAAATTCTGGGCGACGACGATGTCGGCCCGCTCGATCGGGGAAATCAGGCGTGCGTCCAGGACATCGGCGATCTGAAAGGCGATCCGCTCCCGGATCTCCGGCTTCACCTCGAGGTCATCGCCTTTCCGATGAAACGTGGATGTGACGAACTCCTCGCTGACGAACCCGTTCTTGGTCACTTCTTCGCGGCTGTATCGCGCGCTCGACGCCTTCTCGATCATGCCTGCGTCGATATCCGCCGCCGTCACGTGAAAGGCAAGGTCGGGCGACGGCTCGGCAGAATGGAAGCCATCGAGTAGGGTTCTGCACCGTTGGAGCATCCGAAGACGACGATCCGCAAGGGCTCCCCGTCGGCGTGCGGACGCAGGAAGTCGACAACCGGGCCGGCGAGCGCTTCGCCTTGGTGGGGAAGGCGCACGAATTGGGTGAACGTGTAGTTCTGACGGTCGCCGAAGAGCAGCACCCACTGATGGCGATACGGATACCAGGCGCGCCTGCGAATCGGACCGCCAACCAGCGGCAACCGGCCAAGTACATTTACCAGCATCCGGACGATGCCCTCCGCCATGCTCACGCTCCTGAGTCAGGGGCGATTCTCCACAATCGCTTCCGCATCGCCCGGCTGATGCGATGCTCTCACGCGAATTGATCCACGCATGTCGTTTCATCTTCGCCCCGCCATGCGTGTCTGCAAGCTGTGGCTGAAGGCCAGGCTGCTGCGCGTCCGGGAATTGTGGGTGCGGGTGTTTCGCTCTTACGACGAGAGCGATTTGCTTGCAGCTTTGCATGAGGTCGGGGTGGTGCGAGGCGATGCCCTGATGCTGCACAGCGCATTCGGCAGGGCGCACGGTTTTCGCGGTTCCATCGAGCAATTGACCGACGTTTTCATCGACGCGGTGGGGCAGGAGGGCCACCTGCTGATGGTGTCGCTGCCGTATCGGTCTTCTTCCTTCGCCTATCTGAGCAAGCTCAAGGTCTTCGATGTTCGCAAGACGCCGTCGATGATGGGTCTGGTCTCGGAGATGTTCAGGCTTCGGCCGGACGTCCTGCGCAGCCTGCATCCCACCCATCCGGTCCTCGTGCGAGGCCGCCGGGCCGAAGCCTTCATCGAGGGTCATCCGGATTGTCTGCACCCCTGCGGCCCGGGCAGCCCGTTCGACAAGCTCGCGCAAGCGAATGGACTGGTCGTCTTCTTCAATGTCGCTTTCGACACCTACACGTTCTTTCACTACCTGGAGCACATGGTCAGTCCCCACCTTCCGTTTTCGCTGTACACCGAACAGACCTTCGACGTGCCGGTCGTGGATCGCGCAGGCCATCCGCGCACCGTCAAGACCCACGTGTTCGCACCCGACGCCATCCGGCGTCGGCGCTTCGACGTATTCGAGGCGGCGCTTCGGCGGCGAGGGTTGATTCGGCAAACGCGCCTTGGTGCGAGCCGGATCCAGTCGGTACGCGTTCAGGACACGATCGCCTGCGTCAGCGAGATGGCGAGCCGGGGGGAATTCTTCTACGACACCGAGGATCTGGCGACGCCAAGTCGGCGCGCAGCGGGCGAATCGGCGTCGGGTCGTTGAAGCACGTCATCGGCTATTCTCCAAAGCCACGCCGAGAAAGATGATGTCGAACTTCGAAGGTCGTTGGGTCGCCGTCACCGGTGCGTCGTCCGGGATCGGCCGGGCGGTAGCGATCGAGTTGGCGCGTCATGGGGCAAGACCGATCCTGATAGGACGCAGTGGCGAGCGGCTCGCCGAAACGGCCGCCGCGCTGGGCGCTGTCGAGCACCGCCAATTGGTGCTCGACCTGACCCGTCATGACCTCATCGCCGCGGCGATCACCGAGGCGAGGAAAGATACCGGCCCTTTCTACGGGCTGTGCCACGCCGCGGGGGTCGTCGAGACTCGCCCGCTGTCGGCCAACACGGTGCAGGTCGTGCAGTCCCAGATGGACGTCAACGTTCTGGCCGGCCTCGAGCTGGCGCGAGCCGTGTGTCGCCGCGACGCGATGCTGCCCGAGGGCGGCAGCATCCTGTTCATCTCGTCGGTCTATGGCCAGGTCGGAATGCCGGGGCAGATCGGGTACTGCGCGACCAAGGGGGCGCTGGCCGCCGCCGCGCGCGCGATGGCGATCGAACTGGCACGCCGCCGGATCCGGGTCAATTGCCTGTCGCCAGGGCTGGTCCTGACGCGGATGACCGAGGAGGCGCTGGCAAAGCTGTCACCGGAACAGGTTGCAAGGCTGAAGAGCTCGTATCCGCTCGGCGTCGGGCAGCCCGAGGACGTGGCGCGGGCCGCGGTATTTTTGCTCGCCCCGGGCAGTGCCTGGATCACCGGCGTGGATCTGCCGGTGGACGGCGGCTATACCGCGCAGTAGAAGATCCAACGATGTTCGACAGCCAGGAGTGGGACGGCGACCGATGAATTCACAAGAGGCGCTGGACTGGATATCCGAAACCTTCGAGGATCCGCCCGGGCGTATCGGCGTGGCGACGGTGCGCGAGGAGATCCCGGGCTGGGACTCGCTCGGCACCCTGTCGCTGATCGCCGCGCTCGACGAGCGCTTCGACATCCACTTGTCGGAGCAGGACATTGAGGCCCTCAAGAGCGTCAGGGACATTTTCGAGCTCCTGCGGCGCCATGATGCGCTCTCGGCCTGATCGATCGATCGACGACCATGCGCTTCCTGCTCGTCGACCGCATCGAGTCGCTGACGCCGGGCCAGAGCATCGTCGCCACGCGCACCTTCCCCGCGGATGACGAATATCTCGAGGATCACTTCCCGGGCTTTCCCGTCGTCCCCGGCGTCCTGCTCACCGAGAGCATGGGGCAGGCGGCCGCGAAGTGCCTCGATGCGCAGCGCCGCCCCCGCGGAAAGGCGATGCTGGTGCGCATTCTTTCGGCGAGCTTCCGGCACTGGGTGAGGCCCGGGGACCTGCTGGAATTGCATGCCACGATCCTGTCCGACGAGGAGCGCTTCGCCACCGCCGATTGCACGGCGAGCGTCGCCGGACGCGCGGTCGCACAGGCCAAGTTGTTTTTCTCGTTTCTGCCGCTGGACAGCTTCGCCGCAGGACTCAGAGACCCGGTCCTCGACGACTTCATGGCGGGGTCTGCGTGATGAGCGATCTTTTCTCTCTCGCGGGCAGCGAGGTTCTCGTCACCGGTGGTACACGCGGCATCGGCCGCGCGATCTCGCTGCAGCTGGCGCGCGCCGGAGCCTCGGTCGTGGCGAACTACGCGCGCAACGACGACGCTGCCGAAGCGCTGCGCAGCGTGGCGGCCCAGGAGCAACTCGCTCTCGAAGTGCTGCGCGCCGACCTGACGCTGGCAAAAGGCGTCGCGGCGGTTCTGGATCGGATGCGCGCATCGACCGCAAGGCCGGTCTCCCTCGTCCATTGCGCCGGGACCGGCGTGCACCGTCCTTTCGAAGAATTGACGTCGAGGCACTGGGACTGGACGATGGCCTTGAACGTGCGCGCGTTCTTCGAGCTCGTGAGCCAGATGATGCCGCTGTTCGGTGAAGGTTCTGCAATCGTCCCCGTGTCCTCGGCCGGCGCGGTGCGCGCCGTCCCGGCCTATTCCGCGGTGGGAGCTTCGAAAGGCGCGCTCGAAGCCCTGGCCCGCCATCTGGCGGCGGAGCTGGCGCCGCGCGGCATTCGCGTCAACATCCTCTCGCCCGGCAGCGTCGAGACCGATGCCTGGGCGGCGTTTCCCGGCAAGGACGAGCGCCTGGCGGAAACCGTGCGTCGAACCCCTCTGGGCCGGACCGTCAACGTGGAAGAGATCGCGCAGGCGGCGCAGTTTCTGTGCAGCCGCGCGTCGAATGGCATCATTGGCCACACCCTGGTGGTCGACGGCGGCGCACGAATCGTCGACTGACCGGCCCCGGTCCGCCGCGAGCGCAAAACTCCCGAAAAGAACCGGACCATGAGTCGCAGCAGCATCGAAGGCTTTCGAATCGCAGGTGTCGCTACCTGCGTGCCGGCGAAGAGCGTCAGCAATCTCGATCCCGACCTGGGCTTCGATCCCGAGGAGGTGCGCAAGGTCGTCGCGATGGCGGGCGTACGGCAGCGCCGCGTCGTCGACGACGGGGTGACCTCGGCCGACCTGTGCTTCGAGGCCGCAGACGATCTGCTCGATCGCCTCGAATGGCCGCGGAATTCGGTCACCGGCCTGATCTTTGTGACCCAGTCGCCTGACTACTTCCTGCCTTCGACCAGTTGCATGCTGCACCAGTGGCTGGGCCTCGACGAGCGATGTGCCGCCTTCGACATGGGCCTCGGATGTTCGGGTTATCCGTATGGTCTCTATCTCGCCGCGGCGATGCTGCGCGCCGGCGGACAGCAACGCATCCTGATGCTGCATGGCGAAACCCCGAGCCGCTTCGTGAGCCCGACCGATCAGGCGACCAAGCTCCTGTTCGGGGATGCCGGCTCGGCTACCGCGCTCGAGGCGAGTGACCAGGGCGGCGGCCATTTCTGCCTGCACACCGATGGCACCGGCCATGCCGGCCTGATCATCCGTGGCGGTGCGTTCCGCGACCGGGAGCCGGCCGACGCCCGCGATCTGAACTTGCGGATGGACGGCGCCGGCGTCTTCAACTTCACCATCAAGCGGGTCCCGGCTCTGATCCAGGAAGCGCTCGAGGTGTCGGGGCTGTCGGTCGACGCCGTCGACGCCTATCTGTTCCATCAGTCCAACCGCTTCATCATGAAGCACCTGATGAAGAAGGCCGGCCTACCTGAAGCGCGCGTGCCGATGACGATCGAGGACATGGGCAATTGCGGGGGTCCTTCGGTCGCCGTGACCATGACCCGGCTGCTGCCGGCGCAGCGCGAGAAGGACCTGACGCTCATGCTGCTCGGCTATGGGGTCGGCCTGTCGTGGGGTGCGGCTGTGGTCCGTCTCTCGCCCGCGGCGCCGCTTCTCCATGCGGACTACGCCGGCACTCGTGCGCGGCGAGGAGCGCCCGCCGGCGCGGCCGCCTGAGATGTGTGGGGTCGCCGGGCTCTACAGCCCGCCTCGAGCGCCGCCGCCGCGTCAATGCGAGCTCGACGGCATGATCGCGATGCTCCATCACCGCGGCCCCGACGGCAGAGGCACACGGATCGATGGCCCGATCGGGCTGGGCCACGCCCGCCTGAGCATCATCGACCTGCAAAGCGGCGCCCAACCGCTGTCCAACGAGGATGGCCGCGTCTGGGTCGTCTTCAACGGCGAGATCTTCAACTACGTCGAGTTGCGCGAAACGCTGCTTCGGCGCGGTCATGTTTTTCGCACGCAGTCCGACACCGAAGTGCTCGTTCATCTGTACGAGGAGCACGGTGACGCCTTTGTCGATCACCTGAACGGCCAGTTCGCGATCGCGCTGTGGGACGGACAAAGGCGGCGCCTCGTGCTGGCCCGCGACCGCGTCGGCATTCGGCCGCTCTTCTTCACCTGGAACAACGGCCGCCTTGCGTTTGCCTCCGAGGTCAAAGCACTTTTTACCCTGCCCGAAGTGCCGCGCCGCTTTGATGCGGCCGCACTGGCCTCGACCTTCAGCTACTGGTCAACGGTCCCGCCATCCAGCGTGTTCGAAGGAATCTCGGAGCTGCCCCCGGGTCACATGCTCAGCGTCGAGGGCGAGAGCGCCACCCTGCGACGCTATTGGGACTGGCCGTTCGAGCACGGCCGGGCACCCGATGTCCGTTCTGAGGAGGACTGCGCCGACGAACTGCACGACCTCCTGAGCGACGCCGTGCGCCTGCAACTGCGCGCTGACGTTCCGGTGGGAACTTATCTGTCGGGGGGCCTCGATTCATCGATCGTCAGCGCGCTCACTGCACAACGCGTCGGTGAGCGCCTCAGAACCTTTTCCCTCACCTTCGAGGATGCGGAGTTCGATGAACGTGCACAGCAGCGTGACCTGGTTCGCCATTTGGGCACCTCGCACTCCTCGATCGAGGCCACGAGGGCCGCGATCGGCGCCGCCTTTGCCCGCGCGGTCTGGCATGCGGAGGCTCCGCTCGTGCGCACCGCACCCGCGCCGATGATGCTGCTCGCCGACAGTGTGCGCAGCGCCGGATACAAGGTCGTGTTGACAGGCGAGGGCGCAGACGAGGTCTTCGGTGGCTACGACCTCTTCAAGGAAGCGAAGGTTCGCCGCTTCGTCGCCAGATCGCCGCAGTCGCGCTGGCGCGGCAGCCTGCTCACCCGCCTGTATCCGTATCTCGCGACCTCGCCCACGGCAAGCAGGTCATGGGCGCACGCCTTCTTCGCCAAGGGCCTCGACGATGTCGACCAGCCGTGGTTCGCCCACATGACCCGCCTGGGCACGACGCGTCGCATCCTGCCGTTCTTCACCGAGGAATGGCGTCGTCGGATGCTCGCCTGGGACCCGCACACGGCGCTGGCGGCCACGCTTCCCGAGGACTTCGGGCGCTGGCATTCGCTGGAGCGGGACCAGTACGTCGAGGCGCACACGCTGATGTCGGGCTACCTGCTCTCGTCGCAAGGCGACCGCATGGCCATGGCGGCCTCGGTCGAGGCACGGCATCCCTTTCTCGATCACCGCGTCATCGAGTTCGCGTGCCGGCTGCCGCCGCGCCTGAAGATCCGCGGCCTGAGGGAGAAGGTCCTGCTGAAGAAGGCGATGCGTCGCGACCTGCCGCCTTCCATCGTCGAGCGCACGAAGCAGCCCTATCGCTCACCCGACAGCGCGTCGTTCTTCCAGGAGGGCAAGCCGCTTCCCTATGTGGCCCATCTGCTCGATCGCGGCACGCTGTTGCGCGCAGGGATGTTCGATCCGGGCGCCGTCGCCAAGCTCGTGGAGAAGTGCAGGATCGGACGTGCGATCGGCTTCGGCGATAACATGACGTTCGTTGGTGTTCTCTCGACGATGCTGCTCCATGAACAAATGATTCGGCCTGGCGGCGGGTCGATGGGCGGACGATGAGCTCGATGCTCCTGCACCAGGCGTTCCGGGATACCGCATCGCGCCTGCCCGATAAGCTGGCACTGGTCGACCGGACTCTGCGAGTCGACTACGGCGAGTTGCAGCGGCGCGTTGATGCGCTGACGAACGCGCTCCTCGACGACGGCGTCGCTCCTGGCGACCGGGTGGTGTGCCTACTCGAGAACAGCATCGAATTCGCGGTCGGTACCCTGGCCACGCTCGCGCTCGGCGCGGCCTGCGTGCCCGTCGGCCCGCTGGTCAAGACCGACAAGCTCGCGTTCATCTTGCGCGATACGCGAGCGGTTGCCTTGCTGACCCACGAGCAGTTGTCGTCCAGCTGGCGCCCGGCGCTGGCCGACGCCCCATGGTTGCGGTCGCTGCACGTCGCGGCCGCGACGCCGACGGCGGGCGACGATGCACGCGTCAGGAGCTGGGCGGCAGCCGGTTCCGACTCGCGCCCGCTCCGGCCGATCGGCAGCGCGGACGATCTGGCGTTCATCGTCTACACCTCGGGCACGACAGGCGTGTCGAAGGGGGTGATGCTGACGCACGCGAACGCGAGCAGCGCCTGGACCTCGATCACCGCCTGGCTCGGATTGCGCGGTGACGACGTGATCGGCCTGGCGCTGCCGGCGGCCTTCATCTATGGGCTGGGCAACCTGATGATGAGCCTCCTGCTCGGCGCCACAGTGGTATTGGAACGCTCGGCCGCGTTTCCGCTACGCCTGGCGGAACTGCTGGTTCGCGAGCGGGTCACGGTCTTGCCCGGCGTGCCCATGCAATTTGCTTCCCTGCTCGGTCTGCAGAACCTGTCGCGCTTCGATTTCTCGGCGGTACGCCTGCTGACGAATGCCGCGGCCGCGCTTCCGATCGGCCACATCCGGAGGCTGAAGGCCGCCTTTCCAAGCGCCAGTCTGGTCATGATGTACGGCCAGACCGAGTGCATCCGGGCGAGCTACCTGCCGCCCGACGAAATCGAGCTCCACCAGGAAAGCGTCGGCCGAGGCGTTCCGAACCAGACGCATTGGCTCATCGACGAGGCTGGCCGCCGGCTTCCGGCCAGTTCCACCGGCGAACTCGTGGTGAGCGGACCGCACGTGATGGCCGGCTACTGGGAGCGCCCCGTCGAAACGGCGGCGCGACTCGTGCCTCACTTGACCTCCGGCGAACCGGCACTCCGAACCGGCGACATCTTCCGCAGCGATGCCGACGGCTATCTTTTCTTCGTTGGCCGAACGGACGACATCATCAAGACACGCGGCGAAACAGTGGCGCCGCGCGAGGTGGAGAATGCGATCTACCTGTTGGACGGCGTCACCGGCTGTGCGGTCATCGGCGTCGAGGACGAGAGCCTGGGTCAGGCTCTGAAGGCGTTCGTCACGGTGCAACCCGGCTGCGCGCTGGCTGCCGCCGATGTCATCAAGCAGTGCCGCACACTCCTCGAAAGCTACAAGGTGCCGAAAATCGTGAACTTCGTCGAAGAACTGCCGCGCACGGAATCCGGCAAGATCCGCCACGCCAGCCTGCGCTGACCGAAGCATCTCAGCCGCCGAGCACGAGTCATGGAACCGATGAACGATATCAAGGGCAAGCTGCGTGGCTACATCGAGGAGAACTTCATCATGGGTGCGCGGGCCGTCCCGCTCGCCGACGAGGATTCGTTTCTCGAGCAGCACGTGCTCGATTCAACGGGTTTTCTCGAACTCGTCACGTATCTCGAGGAGACGTACGCGATCAAGGTCGAGGAGGATGAGATGATCCCCGAAAACCTCGACAGCCTGAACAGCGTGGCCCAGTTTCTCGAGCGCAAGGGCGTGGCCTGACAGGGCGCCGTTCGATGACCAGGGACACGGCACCGACTGCCGCTGCATTGCGAATCGATTGCGCCGCCGAGGCGGAGCGGATCTCGCGCTGGATCGTCGAAACGCTCGCCAATCGACTGCATCGCCGCGGCCTTGTCGTGGCCGTTTCCGGCGGCATCGACAGCTCGGTTTGCGCGGCGCTCGCCGTGCGTGCGGTTGGCGCGAAACGTGTCCATGCGTTGTTGCTTCCGGAACGTGACTCGAGCTCAGCGAGCACAGAGCGCGGCCTCCAGTTGGCGATGCACCTGGGCGTTCCCCACGAAGTCTTCGACATCGCGCCGGCGCTCGTGGCGCTCGGTTGCTACGAGCGACGGGACGCCGCGATCCGTCGTGTCTTTCCTGAGTACGGCCCGGGTTGGCGCAACAAGCTGGCGATCGCCGGCGGCACCCGAGGCGGCATCAACTACTTCAAGCTCGTTGTCCAGTCGGATGACGGGCTGCTGCAAGAGGCCAGGCTGCCACTGCGCGAGTATCTGGAGATCGTCGCGGCGACAAACTTCAAGCAACGGGTGCGCAAGACGATCGACTACTTCCACGCGGATCGGCTCAACTACGCGGTCGTCGGCACGCCCAATCGGCTCGAATACGACCAGGGTTTTTTCGTCAAGGGCGGCGACGGTTTCGCCGATCTGAAGCCGATCGCACACCTCTACAAGACGCAGGTGTATGCGATGGCGGAATGGCTCGGCCTGCCGCAGGAGATCTGCACGGCGCAGCCCACGACCGACACGTACACCTTGCCGCAGGGTCAGGACGAGTTCTACTTCGCGCTGCCATTTCCGCAGATGGATCTTGCGCTGTGGTCGCTAAACCACGGTGTTGGCGCCGCTGACCTCGCGCTCGCGCTCGACATCGATATGGCAGGAGCCGAAAGAATCTACGCCGACATTGCTGCCAAGCGCCGCGCCGCACGCTATCTGCATGCGTCTGCGGAGACGATCGATCCGCTGGGGCTGATGGCCACGGCGCCGCGCCTCGAGCACGCCTGATCATGACGAGCGGCCTGAAGCCTTCCATGCGCCCGCTCTGGCAACTCTCCAGGTTGCCGACGGCAGCGCGGGCGGCCCGACGCATCGATCGAGCCGGCCTGCCTGTCGCCGACCAGGGTTCGAAGGCGGTTCTCGACGCGTCCATGCGATGGCTCTGCATGGCACAGGATCGTTCGGCAAGCGTCGACGGCGGCGTTGCGCGCGACTTCAGCCTGATCAAGGGGTGGGCCTCTTCGTATCCCGAAACGACGGGCTACATTGTTCCGACGTTCATCGAATACGCGCGTCGCACTGGCAACGAGGAGATGCGCCGGCGCGCGCGTCGCATGGTCGATTGGCTGGTGAGTATCCAACTGCCGTGCGGCGGTGTTCAGGGTGGCAAGATAGATTCCGAACCGGTCGTGCCGGTCACTTTCAATACCGGGCAGGTGTTGCTCGGACTGGCCGCCGCGCAACGGGAGTTTGGCGGCTACACGGTCGCGATGCGGCGCGCCGCCGACTGGCTCGTCGAGACCCAGGATGCAGATGGCTGCTGGCGGCGCTTCCCCACGCCTTTTGCTGCGCCGGGTGAAAAGGAATACGAAACGCATGTCGCCTGGGGCCTTTTCGAAGCCGAACGTCTCGATGCCGGCCGCGGCTATGGGGCTGCCGCGCTGGACAATGTTCGCTGGGCTCTGACGTCCCAAGGTCGTGATGGATGGTTTTCGAAGTGCTGCCTCGACGACCCGGCGCGCCCGCTCACCCACACCATTGCCTATGCACTACGTGGCGTCCTGGAAGCGTACCGGTTCAGTACCGAGCCGGAGTTTCTCGTCGCCGCCCGGCGGACGGCGCAGGGTCTGCTGTCGGCGTTGCGCGACGACGGCTGGATACCCGGGCGTTTTCGTCCTGGCTGGCTTGCCGGGGCCGATTCGGTATGTCTCACCGCTAACGCACAGGTAGCGTCCTGCTGGTTCTTGTTGTTCGAATACACCGGCGAAGTGCAATACCGTGACGCGGCTTGCCTGGCCAACCGCTTCGTCCGTCGAACAGTTCAATTCGGCGGTCCACTGGAAACGCGCGGCGGCACCAAGGGGTCGTTTCCCGTCGATGGCGACTACGCGCCCTACGAATACCTGAGCTGGGCAGCGAAGTTCTTGGCCGACAGCCTGATGCTCGAGATGAACCTCGCCGCCGAGCCACGTACAGACCTCATCGACTATCGCGAGAGGGAATCCGAACGGCTGCGCACCGCGGACTTGCTGGCGCTTTCGCTACACGCCTCCGGGTCGGCCCTGGACGTCGGCACGCGGGATGGCCACCTTGCGCGTCTCCTGGCCGATCGCTTCGATCGTGTCACGGCGCTCGACCTGACCGTGCCCGAAATCGCCGATCCCCGCATCGCATGCGTGGCCGGCAACGTTACCGAGCTACCCTTCGCCGACGACGCGTTCGACTTGGTCATCTGCGCGGAAGTACTGGAACACATCGATCCGCCACTCCTGCAGGCGGCCAGCAACGAACTGGCGCGGGTGACTCGCGGTCATCTTCTGGTCGGCGTGCCTTACAAGCAAGACACGCGAGTCGGACGCACCACCTGTATCGCCTGCGGCGCGCACAACCCCCCTTGGGGCCATCTCAGCACCTTCGATGAACGACGTCTGCGGGAGCTTTTCAGCGGCATGACCATCGTGCGAACCAGCTTTGTCGGCGTCGATGACAACGCGACGAACCGCGTCTCTTCGAGCCTCATGGATCTGGCAGGCAACCCATACGGTACCTATGGCCAGGAGGAAGTTTGCACGGCATGCGGCAACAGACTGCTTCAGCCGCCGCGGCGGCGCATTCACCAACGCGTCCTGACCAAGGCGGCGCATTGGGCACGTCAGGTGACCCAGCCATTCAAGCGCAGGCACGCAACCTGGATCCATCTGCTGCTGTCCAAGAGCTGAACGATCCGCACCATTTCTGCTGATAGTCGCCGTGAGTTTTGCTGACAAATTCCGTGATCTTGAGGGCCCAAGCACCTACCAAACTGGGGGGTGGGTGAGGGGTTTGACGCAAGAGGGCCTTTGGACCCCGCATAAATGCTAGGGTTATGTATGACTCCGGCTCCGCCAACCCCACCCGGCGCGAGGCGCTTGCGTGCGGCGAAACGAGCTGGGCTCGAAGCCGTCCCGGTCGTCATCGGCCCAGAGGCCCATGCCGTATCCGCCCAAGTCGCCGAGAACCAGAAGCGTCACGGCCTGACGCCTCTCGATCTGGCCATTTTTTTCGGCGACGGAAATTTTGCTACCCATATGTCCTTGCCGACCCGTTGCTGTCCTTCGTCCGGGTCGGCGGACGACGGCGATGCAGCGGTTGCGGTCGGTGGTACTAACAGCCGGAATTGCGCTGAGGTTTGCCCAAAGGGGCTGGAGCCGGTGCACGCGATCGGTCACCGAGCACGTCGGCGGCCTTAATGTCCATCCGCCGATTTCGCCGCGTTCGGGTGCCCGCTGCAGTGGGCGGGCGACGCGCGAGAAGGGTCTCCAGTGATCGCGTCAGCAAGGCGCTTGGCTGGCGTATAAGATATAGGCAACTTATATCTTATGAATTCGCGGCGCAGAGATAGCCGCGCCCGGCTTCGCAGACCCGAAAGCGGAGCCACTATCGAGATCATCGAATGCCGTTGCCCGAGCTCTGCACCGAGACCGAAGTCGCCGAACTGGTCACGACTTTCTACGCCAAGGCGCGCGACGACGCAATCCTCGGACCGGTATTCGAACGCCATGTGGGCGACTGGAGCCGGCCCATGCCGAAGATGGTCGCGTTCTGGTCGACTGCACTGTGCGGATCTAAGAGTTACCGCGGCAACCCGATGCTGCTGCACCGCGCGCTGCCCGGCCTCACGCACTCGATGTTCGAGCACTGGCTCGACCTCTTTCACGAGGCGGCGAGCGCGCTGTCGAACCGGCCGATGGCCGAGCGCGGTGGCGAGCTGGCGCAGCGAATCGCGCAGAGTCTCCGGGTCGACTACCAGCTGCAGCGCGAGCCCGACCGGATACCGGCTTCGCCGCCGCGCCGGGCAGCGACGCCGCGATCGGTCCCCGTGTCCGCATGAACATGCGCAGCCTCTTCGATTTGGAAGGGACGGCGCAGCCGGAGCGTGCGGCGCCGAGCCTGCGGGCATTTCTCGAGCTCGCGTTTCGGCCGCTGTATCTGGGCGGCGTGGCCTGGGCGCTGATCGCGATCGCAATCTGGGTTTATGCGCCGCAAATACTGACCGGCCCACTGCAGGGCATCGCTTGGCACGCCCATGAAATGCTCTGGGGCTTCATCGCAACGATCGCAGTCGCCTTCCTGATGACGGCGGGCGCGAACTGGACCGGCATCAATCCGCTGCAGGGCAGGGCGCTCGGCATCGCCTGCGGCCTCTGGCTGGTCGCCCGCGTCGGCTTCCTCGCCGGTGGCGACGAAGTGTTCTGGTGCGCGGCCGCGGCCGAGCTCGGGTTCTTCGTCTTCGCCGCGGTAGCGATGATGCGGGCGGTGTATCGCGCCCGGAACGCCCGCAATTATGCGGTGCCGTGGCTCATCGTCGGCCTGGCCGGTGCCGACGGGTTGTACCTGCTCGCCGCGCGCAGCGGCGACTTCGCGCTCCTGATGCAGCGCCTCAATGCCGGGCTGTTGGCAATGGCGCTGATCGCGCTACTGATCACCCGCCGCGTGATTCCGTTCTTCGCGATGCGCGCAGTCGCCGGCCTGAAGCTGCCGATGCAAACGCGCACCGGACAGATCCAGCTCGGCGTCTGCGTCGTCGCGGTGATCTACCTGCTCGCGGGGCTGCGGCTGCCGACCGCTATCGCCCTCGGCATCGCCGGCGCGTTGTCGCTGCTGCAGCTGCTGCGGTGGAGACCGTACGCGGTCCGCGGCTATCCGCTGCTGTGGATCCTCTACGCCGGCTATGCCGGCATGGGCGTCGGTCTGGTGATGGCTGCATGCGCAGCCGCCGGTGCCAACCTGTCGCCGGCGCTACCGGTGCACATGATCGCGATGGCGGGTTTCTCGGTGCTGATCATCGGCATGGTCACGCGCACCGCGCTCGGCCACCTCGGCCGGCCGCTCGCCACCGATCGCAGCATGCTCGCGAGCTACCTGCTGATGCTCGCGGCGGTGGCGTTGCGCCTGGCTGCGATCGCGCCTTCGGCCTTCACCCAGCCGGCGTTGCAACTGTCGGCTGCGGCGTGGATCGCGGCGCTTGCGCTCTACCTCTGGCGCTTCGTGCCGCTGCTGATCCGGCCGCGCTCATGACGACGCGAAGCGCCGATTTCACGAACCGGAGTCCGCCATGCGCCTGACGACGATGACCGACTATTCGATGCGCCTGCTGATGTACGTCGCCCAACACCCCCAGCGCCTGTGCACGATCGCGGAGGTGGCGCGCGCCTACGACATTTCCGAAGCGCACTTGATGAAGATCACGCATCAGCTCGGCCTCTGCGGCTGGCTCGAGACGGTGCGCGGCAAAGGTGGTGGCATGCGCCTCGCGGCCGCGCCTGCCGACATCAACCTTGGCGCCGTGGTGCGCAGCATCGAACCCGATTTCTTCCTCGTCGACTGCCTCGGCAGCGACACCGTGTGCCTGCTGACCGGGAGTTGCCAGTTGACCAGCATCGTCAGCGGCGCCCTGCGGAGCTTTATGCAGCACCTCGACCGCCACACTCTCGCCGATCTCCTGCCAGCCACCGCGAAAGCCGTGGCCAAGCCGAAGTCGGTGATCCGGCCGGTGACCTTCGGCAGGCGGCTCACCGTGGCCGCGAGCTGAGCCGCCGGCAGGTGGCGAGCACGCCGCGCAAAGATTTATTGATACGGACTCTCAAAGGAATTTAGCCATGACCATCACCCTGACCGAAGCCGCGGCCAAACAGATCCGCAGCCAGATCGCCAAGCGCGGCAAAGGCCTGGGCCTGCGCGTCGGCGTCAAGAACGTCGGCTGCTCCGGCTTCGCCTACACCTACGAGCTCGTCGACGACCTGCCTGCCGGCGACCATTTGTTCGAAGGCCATGGCGCCAAGCTGGCGGTCGATTCGACGAGCCTCGCGTTCATCGACGGCTCCCGCTTCGACTTCGTCAGCGAAGGGATGAACAAGGCATTCAAGGTCGACAACCCGAATGTCGACAGCACCTGCGGCTGCGGCGAGAGCTTCAACCTGAAGGCCGGGGCCGGCCAGGGAACGAGCGCATGAGCCCCGCTCGGCCGCCCGAAGAGGCTCATTCCCGCTTGGCGGGATCGGCCGAAGGCCGTAGGGTGCACCAGTGAGCGCCCTGCTGCAAAGCCTCGTGAGCCAGCCCTACAAGCATGGCTTCGTCACCGACATCGAATCGGATGTCGCCGCCAAGGGCCTGAATGAAGACACGATCCGGCTGATCTCGACGAAGAAGCGCGAGCCCGAGTGGCTGCTCCAGTTTCGTCTCAAGGCCTTTCGCCACTGGCTGACGCTGACCCCGCCCGAGTGGGCCAATGTCAAGTATCCGAAGATCGATTTCCAGGCCATCAGCTACTACTCGGCACCGAAGCCCAAGCAGAAGCTCGCCAGCATGGACGAGGTTGATCCCGAGCTGCTGCGCACGTTCGAGAAGCTCGGCGTGCCGATGCACGAACGCGCGACGCTGGCCAACGTCGCCGTCGACGTGATCTTCGACAGCGTCTCGGTCGTGACGACCTACAAGGCCAAGCTCGCCGAGGTCGGCATCGTCTTCGGCTCGATCTCGGAGGCGGTGCAGAACCATCCGGAGCTGGTGAGGAAGTATCTCGGCACCGTCGTGCCGAGCGGTGACAACTACTACGCGGCGCTGAATTCGGCGGTCTTCACCGACGGCTCGTTCTGCTACATCCCGAAGGGCGTCCAGTGCCCGATGGACCTGTCGACCTACTTTCGCATCAACACCGAGGAAACCGGGCAGTTCGAGCGCACGCTGATCGTCGCCGAGGAGGGCGCGTCGGTGTCCTACCTGGAAGGCTGCACCGCGCCGAAATTCGACACCAATCAGCTGCACGCCGCGGTCGTCGAGCTGGTCGCGCTGGCCAACGCCGACATCAAGTACTCGACGGTGCAAAACTGGTACGCGGGCGACGAGAACGGCCTGGGCGGCATCTACAACTTCGTCACCAAGCGCGGCCTGTGCAAGGGCGTGAATTCGCGCATCTCCTGGACCCAGGTCGAGACCGGTTCGGCGATCACATGGAAATACCCCTCCTGCGTACTGGTCGGCGACAGCTCGGTCGGCGAGTTCTATTCGGTCGCGGTGACGAACCACCATCAGCAAGCCGACACCGGCACGAAGATGATCCACATCGGCAAGAACACCCGCAGCACGATCGTCAGCAAGGGCATCTCCGCCGGCCAGTCGAACAACAGCTACCGCGGCCTGGTGAAGATCCTGCCGACCGCGACGGGTGCACGCAACTATTCGCAGTGCGACTCGATGCTGATCGGCGATCGGTGCAGCGCCAATACCTTCCCGTACATCCACGTGCGCAACCATGGCGCCCAGGTCGAGCACGAGGCCTCGACCTCGAAGATCGGCGAAGACCAGTTGTTCTACTTCGCG
The DNA here is from genome assembly GCA_025351025.1 of Burkholderiales bacterium. Lineage (GTDB taxonomy): Bacteria > Pseudomonadota > Gammaproteobacteria > Burkholderiales > Burkholderiaceae_C > Schlegelella_A. Next base: position 19,244 of record JANXWR010000600.1, read on the forward strand.
CAGCGCGGCATCGGCGCCGAGGAGGCCGTCTCGATGATCATCAACGGCTTCTGCAAGGACGTGTTTCGCCAGCTGCCGATGGAGTTCGCGGTCGAAGCGACCAAGCTGCTCGGCCTCAAGCTCGAAGGGAGCGTCGGATGATCCTGCAGGACAGCCGGACGCTGCTGGACGTGCGCGGCTTGCACGCCACCGTCAATGGCACCGAGATCCTCAAGGGCCTCGACTTCACGGTGAAGCGCGGCGAGGTGCACGCGATCATGGGGCCGAACGGTTCGGGCAAGAGCACCTTCGCCAAGGTGCTGGCCGGCCACACCGCCTACGAGGTGACGGCCGGCGAAGTCCTGTACGAAGGCCGCAATCTGCTCGGGATGGCACCCGAAGCGCGGGCCCGCGCCGGCATCTTCCTCGCGTTCCAGTATCCGATCGAGATCCCCGGCGTCGGCAACAGCCAGTTCCTGCGTCTGGCCTACAACACCGTGCAGGCCGAACGCGGCAAGGACGAGCTCGATCCGCTCGAGTTCGACGACCTCGTGCGCGAGAAGATGAAGCTGCTCGAGATGAGCCCCGAATTCTTGGGTCGCAGCGTCAACGAAGGCTTTTCGGGCGGCGAGAAGAAGCGCAACGAGATCCTGCAGATGGCGCTGCTCGAACCGACGTTGGCGCTCCTCGACGAAACCGATTCGGGCCTCGACATCGACGCGCTGCGAGTCGTCTCCAAGGGCGTCAATCACCTGACGAGCAAAGACAACGCCGTCGTGCTCGTGACGCATTACCAGCGGCTGCTGAACTACATCGTTCCCGACTACGTGCACGTGATGGAGGGCGGGCGCCTCGTCAAGACCGGCGGCAAGGAGCTCGCGCTGGAGCTCGAGGAACGCGGCTACGACTGGATCGAGGCCGAAGCGAAGGTGAGGGCCCTGACCCGGGGAGTCTCGCCGTGAGCACCGATGTCGTCGCCGCGCGGGATTACCTCACCGATCTGCTCGCCGGTCATGCGCAACCGCCCGTCTCGCTGGCATCGCCGGTATCAAAGAAGCCGGCCTGGCTCAAGGCCCTGCGTGTCGAGGCGACCGAGCGGGTCGGTGTGCTCAAGATGCCGATCCCGCACGACGAGGCCTGGCGCTTCACCGACATTTCGGCCCTGACCCAGCAGTCGTTTCATCCGCTACGCACACCGACCTCCTTGCAGGCCGGCGATATCGAGCGCTTTCTCATCGATGAGGCGACGACGCGCCTGGTCTTCGTCGATGGCGTCCACGCGCCGCAGCTCTCGAGCGTCGGCGTCGGCGTTGGCGGCGCTGGTCCCGGCGGCGCTGCAATCGTCGTCGGCAATCTGGCCTCAGCCATCGCGACGGATGGCTCGACCGTTCAGGCGCATCTGGGCCGCCATGCGTCCTTCAACGACCAGCCGTTCGCGGCGCTGAACAGCGCGTTCCTGCACGACGCCGCGGTGATCATCGTCCCGCGCGACACCTCGGCGGCGACACCGGTGCATCTGCTCTTCATCGCGACGCAGTCTGAACTCGCGGTACACCCGCGCGTCTTGCTCGTCGCCGAGACCGGCAGCGCGGCGACGCTGATCGAAGACTATGTCGCGCTGCATGAAGGCGCGTACTTCACCAACTCGGTCGTCGAGGTCGCGCTCGGCGCGAACGCGGCGGTCGAGCACGTGCGCGTGCAACGTGAGAGCGTCCAGGCCTTCCATATCGCCAGCTGTGCGGTGTCGCTCGCGCATGCGAGCCGTTACCACTCGGTCAGCGTCGCCCTCGGCGCGAGGATCTCCCGGGTCGAACTCGATGTGCGGCAGACCGACGAAGCGACCGAGTGCTCGCTCGATGGCCTGGCGTTGATCGGCGAACGCCAACTCGCCGACACGCACACCTTCATCGACCACGCCAAGCCGCACGGCGTGAGCCGCCAGCTGCACAAGACGATCGTCGACGGCGCCGCGCACGCGGTATTCAGCGGCAAGGTGATGGTGCGCCCGGGCGCACAGCGAATTGATTCGGCGCAGTCGAGCCGCAACCTGCTGCTATCGGCCAAGGCACTGGTCGACACCCTGCCTCAGCTCGAGATCTTCGCCGACGATGTCAAGTGCACGCACGGCGCAACGGTCGGCCAGCTCGATAGCGAAGAAGTTTTCTACCTGCGCAGCCGCGGCCTCTCGGAAGCGGCGGCACGTAACCTGTTGACCTACGCCTTCGGTGCCGAGGTCATCGACCGCATTCCGGTCGCCTCCCTGCGCCGTCGCCTCGAGCGGAGCGTGCTCGAACAGACGACACGCCAGCCATGACGGCGCTGCCGACGATGTCCGCAAAATCATCGACGCTTGCAACGCCGCCGGCGCTGCCATGCACCCCGCCCGAACCCGCGGCCATGCCGGCGCGGGCGTTCGACATCGAGCGAATCCGCGCCGACTTTCCGATCCTGACACTTCAGGTCGCCGGCAAGCCGCTCGTCTATCTCGACAACGCCGCGTCGAGCCAGATGCCGCAAGCGGTGATCGACCGCCTGGTGCGTTACCAGACCGCGGAGCACGCCAACATCCATCGCGCGGTGCACCACCTCTCGGAGACGGCCACCGCCGGGTACGAGGCCGCACGGGGCAAGCTCCAGCGCTTCATCAACGCCCGGGAGGCGCGCGAAGTGATCTTCACCAGCGGCACCACCGACGGCATCAACCTGGTGATGCAGGGCTGGGGCCGCAAGTTCATCGGCGCCGGGGACGAGATCATCCTGACCGTCCTCGAACACCACTCGAACATCGTGCCGTGGCAGATGCTCGCGACCGAAAAGGGCGCCGCGATCCGCGTCGTCCCGATCAACGACGCCGGCGAATTGCAACTGGACGACTACGAGTTGCTTTTCAACGAACGCACCCGCTTCGTCGGCGTCGGCCACATCTCGAATGCGCTCGGCAGCATCAACCCGGTCAAACGGATGATCGCGTTCGCGCACGCGCGCGGTGTTCCGGTGCTGGTCGACGGCGCCCAGGCCGCGCCGCACCTCGCGGTCGATGTGCAGGATCTGGACTGCGACTTCTATGCCTTCTCGGGCCACAAGATGTGCGGCCCGACCGGCATCGGCGTGCTCTACGGCCGCGCCGCGCTGCTCGAGGCGATGCAGCCCTTCAAGGGCGGCGGCGACATGATCCACACCGTGACATTCGAGAAGACGACCTACAACACGATCCCGCACAAGTTCGAGGCCGGGACGCCGCCGATCGCCGCGGCCATCGGCCTCGGCGCAGCAGTCGACTATCTTTCGGCGATCGGCATGGCACAGGTCGCGGCGCACGAGCACGAATTGCTGCGCAATGCGAGCGAACGGCTGCGTGAGCTGCCCGGCGTGCGCCTCATCGGCACGGCCGCCGACAAGGCCGCGGTGCTCTCGTTCGCGGTCGAGGGCATCCACCCGCACGATGTCGGCACCTTGTTGAACCAGGAAGGGATCGCGGTGCGCACCGGCCACCACTGCGCGCAACCCTTGATGAAACGACTTGGTGTGGCCGCGACCTCGCGCGCATCGTTCGCGTTCTACAACACGCTGGCCGAGGTCGACGCCCTCGTCGCCGGCATCCGTGGCGTTCAGAAGGTGTTCGCGTGATCGCCGACCCGAAGGGGCTGTACCAGGAAGTGATCCTCGATCACAACAGGAAGCCGCGCAACTACGGCACGCTCGAACACCCTAGCCACCATGCCGAAGGGCTGAATCCGCTCTGCGGTGACCACATCCACGTGTCCCTCGATCTCGCCGGAGACAAAGTCGAGGCCATCGCGTTCCAGGGCGAATCGTGTGCGATCTGCAAGGCTTCGGCGTCGATGATGACGGTGGCGGTCAAGGGCAAGAGCCGGAGCGATGCCCAGACGCTGATCGGCGAGTTCGTCGCCATGGCCACCGGCCGCCTCGACCCGCGGAACGGCCCACACATCGGCCGGCTCGCGGTATTCGCGGGCATCAGCGAACTGCCGATGCGAGTGAAGTGCGCGATCCTGCCCTGGCACACGCTGCGAGCCGCCTTCAACGCTGTCGCGACCGCGTCGACCGAGGCCGATGCGGACCCGATGCGGACGCCGCTCGGCGACGCCTGAGGCTGAACGCCACCGCATCCAGGACATTGAAATGCCGAAGATCGCCGACATCGAAGACACGCCGAATCCGAACGCGCAGAAGTTCATCCTCCACGAGCCGCTGACCTGGGGCGTGACGCGCTCTTTCGAAAACGCCGAGCAGGCTGAAGGCGACGAGTTGGCGCGGGCGCTGTTCGCGATCGAACACGTCACCAACGTTTTCTATGTCGACCGCTGGCTCACCGTCACCCAGGACGGCAACGCCGACTGGAAACAGCTCGCACGGAAGATCGCCATTCCGTTGCGTGCCGCGCCGGCGGCGAGCGATCAATCGGCCGCGGCGGTTGTCGCGGCGCAGGCGTCGTTCGCCCATCTGAGCGAGCACGACCAGGACCGCCTCGATGCGATCACCTTGCTGCTCGACGAGCAGATCAGGCCCTATTTGCAGGGCGATGGCGGCGACCTGCACGTGCTCGGGCTGGAGGGTGACCGCCTCGTCGTCCACTACCAGGGCGCGTGCGGCACCTGCCCGAGTTCGATCTCGGGGACGCTTCGGGGCATCGAGAATCTGCTCCGGACGATCGAGCCCGGGATCGAAGTCGTCGCCGCTTAAGCGGCAGCCCACGCGCGCTGCTGGTCCGCAGCCAGCGGCGAGGGTGGGGCTCGAGATCGTTGATTTCGATGACAGGCAGCGCGCGCGAACGCATCGTGCTTCAGTTTGTACTGTGGAACCGTGTCAAGAACCGAAGAAACCGGCGGGACTTTTTGTGATCGCCACCGAGACGACGTAGCCAAAGACCGCGAGTGCGGAAAACCATGCTGCCGTGCGAAGCGGCAACGGGATCCCCGATCGCAACGCAACCAGCCCCAACGCGATGTAGAGGACGAGCCCGCCGACCTTCGCCATCAGCCATGGGGAAACTGCCGGGTTGAGCCTGAGTATCCATGCGAGCGCGAACGCGGACAGCAGCAGTACCGAGTCGACGACATGCGGCCACGTCTTGGCGGCGCCGCTGCGCACCCATGCTGCGCCGGCGAGCGAGCCGATGCCCCGCGCAAAGAAGCCGGTGAAGGACAGCGCGACGGCGGTCTGGTGAATCGCCTTGATGGCGAAATAGTCCAAGGGGATCAAACGGTTTGCCATCCAGACGAGGCCGGGCCAGGAGTGAGTCAGCGTTGCGCAGCGCGTAGTTCAGCAGATGGGTCCGGGGTTAGCGTCGACGATCAGCGCATATTTCGCTAGATGATTCCCGAGAAGCGCTCGCGCATGCGATCGGTCTGCAGGTGGCGATCGAACAGCATCGCCACCGCGCGAACAAAGTACCAGCCGACCGGCGTTGCCTGGATTGCGCCCGCCGCGAGCTCGACCAGACCTTGCCCCTCCAGCGCTGCGAGCTGCTCGAACTCGGCGGCGAAGTACTCGCGCATGTCGATCTGGTGCGCCCGCTCGATCGACTCGAACTCGACCCGGCCCTGGCACATCAGCGCCATGATGACGGTGCGCCGCACGAGGTCGTCCCGGCTGAGCTCGAGCCCGCGCACGATTGGTAACCGGCCTTGACGTAGCGCGTCGTAGTACTCCGGCAAGGTCTTTGCGTTCTGGCTATAAGTCGCGCCCATGCGGCCGATCGCCGACACGCCCAGGCCGATCAGGTCGCAGTCGGGTTGCGTGCTGTATCCCTGGAAATTGCGATGCAGCCGGCCCTCTCGCTTGGCGACGGCGAGTGCATCCTCGGGCAGCGCGAAATGGTCCATGCCGATATGGACATAGCCCTGTGCGAGGAAGCCTTGCATCGCTGCACCGAGCATCCCGACGCGCGCGTCCGCAGGGGGCAATGCAGCTTCGTCGATGCGCCGCTGGGGCTTGAATCGCTGCGGCAGGTGCGCATAGGCGTAGAGCGCGATGCGGTCCGGGCGCAGGCTGTTGACCTGCTCGACGGTGCGCCGAAACGACGAGGGCGTCTGCTTCGGCAAGCCGTAGATCAGATCGACATTGATCGATTCGAAGCCGATCGTGCGCGAGCGCTCGACCAACTCGCGAACGCTGTCGAAGGGTTGAACGCGATTCACCGCTTTCTGCACTTGCGGATCGAAGTCCTGAACGCCGAAGCTCAGGCGGTTGAAGCCGAGCTCGGCGAGAAACGCCAGCCGTTCGCCGCTGACGGTGCGCGGGTCGACCTCGATCGACGTCTCGGCGCCCACCACCAGCGCAAAGTTGCAGCGGATCGACGCCATCAGCCGTTCGAGCTCGGCGTCGTTCAGGAAGGTCGGCGTACCGCCGCCCAGGTGCAGCTGCGACACCGGCTGGCCGCCGCCGAGCACGGCAGTGTGCAGTGCGATCTCACGATCGAGCGCGTCGAGATACTCGACTGCGCGTTCGTGGTGCTTGGTGATGACCTTGTTGCAGGCGCAGTAGTAACAGATCGACTCGCAGAACGGAACGTGCACGTACAGCGAAAGCGGCGGACACCGACCGATCGTCGCACCCTCGGCGCGTTGCGCCAGCGCGCGCCGGTAGTCGTCGGCGCCGAAGGCCGCGACGAAGCGGTCGGCCGTCGGATACGAGGTGTAGCGTGGTCCCGCCACGTCGAAGCGGCGCAGCAGTGTCTCGGACAGCACCGGGGCTTCAGAGGGCAAGGCAGTAGCTGGCATGTGGACTGACTGTGCCTAAACCGGCCTGTCTCCGGCTTGACCTGGCTCAAGGCGCGCTGCGCGCGCAAGCGAAACCTGGAGCGCGATGTCAGGACGGTTCCTGTGCGCCCTTTTCTGCGTATGCGGGTTCCCGAAGCGCGTCGATTGATCCATCGCAAGGATCGGCGCTGTTCGCCGCGGAAGAATCCTCGCGGCAGCTAGCCATGACCTTGCCCCGCTCCTTGCCTCACATCGATCCTGCCATTACGCTCCTGTTCGCACACAGCGGCCTGACTCCGCTCGATTTGAATGGCCGCACCCTGCTGCCCGTCGTGCAAGGCGGCATGGGCGTCGGTGTATCGGCGAACAAGCTCGCCGGCAGCGTCGCCGCACTTGGCGGTGTCGGCACCATTTCGTCGGTCGACCTGCGTCGCCATCACCCCGACCTGATGGAACGCACGCGTGGCATGAACGCGGGCGGAGCCGCCAAGGAAAGCATCAATGCCGCCAATCTCGAGGCACTGCAGCGCGAGATTGGCGCCGCGCGTGAACGCTCGCAAGGGCGCGGGCTGCTCGCCATCAACGTGATGCGCGCCGTCAGCGAATACGGGCCATCGGTGAAGCGCGCGCTGGAGTGCGGCATCGACGCGGTGGTGGTCGGTGCCGGCTTGCCACTCGATCTGCCGGACCTGGCCCAGGACCATCCTCAGGCGGCACTGGTGCCGATCCTGTCCGACGCGCGCGGCGTGCAACTGGTGGTGAAGAAATGGGAGCGGAAAAAGCGCTTGCCCGATGCCATCGTCATCGAACATCCGCGGCTCGCCGGTGGTCACTTGGGCGCGGCGAAGATTGCCGACCTCAACGACCCGCGTTTCGACTTCGAGAATGTCATTCCGCAGTCGCTCGCGTTCCTGCGCTCGGCCGGCATTGAAAAGGAAATTCCGCTGATCGCCGCCGGCGGTATTCGCAGCTACGAGGACATCGCCCGCGTGCAAGCACTGGGCGCCGCCGCGGCGCAGCTCGGAACGCCGTTCGCAGTCACCGAAGAGGGCGATGCGCACCTCGAGTTCAAGCGCGTGCTGGCCGAAGCCACGGAGGAAGACCTGGTCGAGTTCATCAGCGTCGCCGGCCTGCCCGCGCGTGCAGTCGCCACGCCCTGGCTGAGGAACTACCTGAAGGCCCAGGCCAGGCTGCAGAGCGTGGCGCACGTGAAGCCGCGCTGCACGCTCGCCTTCGACTGCCTGGCCCAATGCGGGCTGCGCGACGGCCTTCCTGGCTGGGGCCAGTTTTGCATCGACACCCAGCTGGCTGCGGCCTTGCGCGGCGATGTGAAGAAGGGCTTGTTTTTCCGCGGTGTCGGTGCGTTGCCGTTCGGCGATCAGATCCGCAGCGTACGCGAGCTGATGGAGCGGCTACTGACGCGCAACCCGGCTCTCGCGCTCTGACGGCGCGGCACGAGCGGGTTCTGTCAGGCGGTTGATTCAAAGCTCGCGTGAGCAATCATGTACTACGGCGAGCGGCTCAACGGCATTAGCCACCTGATCGGGACGGTGCTTGCCGCAACAGGCGCCACCGTGCTGGTCGTGCTTGCCGCGCGTCAGGGCGACCCGTGGAAAATCGTCAGTTTCAGCATCTACGGGGCAATGCTGCTGGCGCTATACACCTCGTCCACGCTCTACCACAGCACCCGTGGCAGGGTGAAAGACGTGTTCCGGAAGCTCGATCATTGCTCGATCTACCTGCTGATCGCGGGCACCTACACGCCGTTCGGCCTGGTCACTCTGCGTGGCGCCTGGGGCTGGTCACTGTTGGGCGCAATCTGGGGACTGGCAATCCTCGGCATCGTTCAGGAAGCCTGGCTGGCCAAAGGTTCCAGGATCCTTTCGGTGATCATTTATGTCCTGATGGGCTGGCTCAGCCTGATCGTGGTCAAGCCGCTGGTCACGACGTTGACCCCGGCCGGATTCGCGTGGCTTGCTGCAGGTGGCCTGTTTTATACCGGCGGTATCGTCTTCTTTGCGCTCGACGAGAAGCTGCGGCACGGGCACGGCATCTGGCACGTGTTCGTGCTGGCAGGCAGCGCGAGCCACTACCTCGCGATACTGCTCTTTGTGGCCTAGGCGTTCTCTCTTGAAGATGCAGCGGACTCGGGAAGTGTCGGGTCCAGGACGGTCTGTCGGCCTCTCGCGGGCAGGAAGGCGTCGGAGAAGCAGGCGTCGCTCTGCAGCCCCTGCGCCACGAAGGCCGGTACCGCGGCCTCGACCATCTTCAGCGAACCGCAGACGTAAACCTCGTAGCCGGTGAGGTCGGCGAAGTCGGCGAGCATTGCCTGGTGCACGAGCCCTGTGCGGCCGGTCCAGGCGTCCGAGGGTTCCGGATGCGAGAGAACCGGCAGGACGCGGAAGTTGTCGTGCTCGCGCTGCCACTGCTCTGCCAATTCCAGCATGTACAGATCCTCTCGCCGGCGCACGCCCCAGTACAACCGCATCGGTCGTTGCAGGCCCCGCTCGAATGCGTCTTCGACGATGCTCTTGACCGGTGCGAAGCCGGTGGCTCCCGCCACGAACAGGATCGGGCGCGGGCCTTCGCGCAAAGTGAAATCACCCAGCGGTCCCTCGAAGTCGACGCGCTCACCGATCTGCATGGCGCTGAATACATGGGTCGTAAAACGCCCACCCGGGATGCGCCGCACATGCAGTTCGATGCGCGTATTCTCTTGCGGCGGGTTGGCGAACGAGAACGCGCGACGCTGCCCGTCGCCGAGCAGGACGTCGATGTACTGGCCGGCGGCGAAGGCGATGGTGTGCTCGTCGGGCAGCGCGATGACGAGGCGCATCACGTCTTCGGCTAGACGCTCCAATCGCTCGACGCGACCGACATGTCGCATCACTTGGCGCGCGGCCGATGCGTCGGCCCACTCGACTTCGATCTCCAGGTCGGACAGCGGCGTGGCGCAGCACATCAGCGCCTTGCCTTGCGCCTTCATCGCGTCGGGCAAGGCCAGTTGCTGGTAGGAGCCGTAATCGACCCTTCCCTGTACGACGCTGCACTCGCAGACGCCGCAGCCACCGTTGCGACATTCATAGCGCAAGGGCAGGCCTTCGCGCAGACCCGCCTCGAGAATGGTTTCGCTCGCACGCAGCGTCAGACGCCGTGCGCCGGGCTGCACCCGGACCTGGAATTCGCGCCGACCGCCACGTCGCGACTTCGGCGGCAACCAGGGCAGCAGCGCAAGCACGGCGCTGGCCAGGCCCACCAGCGCCCATACCTGGGCGAGAGGCCACGCGTACATCAGCGGAAACAAAGCCAGGTAGAACCAGTCGAACGCCAGGACTCCCGCTGCCACGCTCAAGTCCGCCGGACCGCCCTGGCTACGCACGGGCAGAATCAGGGACAGCGCGAGCAACATCAGGAGCAGGCTCGCCATGATCGGGCGCGACGGATTGGTGTTCGCTTTGAGCACACGCTGTATGTGAATCCACATCAGCAGCAACAGCAGCAAAGGCACGCCGATGTGCATGAACGCAAGCAGCGAAAAGAAGCGATCGTTGACACTCGTCGGATAGATGAAGTTGCGCATCAGCGTGCCGCCGAAGGTCGGCAGCCAGTCCAGCCATTCGAAGCTGGCGACGATGACGAATTGCGCCAACCGATCCCATGGCAGCATGTAGCCGTTGATGCCCGACAGGTAGACCAGCCAGATCAGTGCGATTCCGGTAAGCCAGGCGAACCAGCGAAAGCCCCGGAAGCGGTCGAACGCGAAGTACCGCAGCATGTGCAGCAGCATGGTCAGCACCATGGCGTCGGAGGCATAGCGGTGCACGCTGCGCAGGATGCCGCCGGCATACCACTGGCCGTGTGTCACCGCTTCGACCGAGGCGTACGCGTCGGCCACCCCGGTCTTGAAGAACGCATAGAGGTACAGCCCGCTGCCAGCCACCACCCAGAACAGGAAGAAGGTGATCGCGCCGAGCTG
>JANXWR010000058.1 GCA_025351025.1 Burkholderiales bacterium
GCCTGCAGCGCGTTGATCGGGTCGATCTCGGTGACCCAGACCTGCGCCGACAGCGCACGCAACGCCTGCGCCGAGCCCTTGCCGACGTCGCCGTAGCCCGCGACGCAGGCGACCTTGCCGGCGATCATCACGTCGGTGGCGCGCTTGATGCCGTCGACCAGCGACTCACGGCAGCCGTACAGGTTGTCGAACTTGCTCTTGGTGACGCTGTCGTTGACGTTGATGGCGCGGAACAGCAGCGTGCCCTTGGCGCTCATTTCCTTGAGGCGGTGCACGCCGGTCGTCGTCTCCTCGGTCACGCCGATGATCTCGGCCGACTTGCGCGAGTACCAGGTCGAATCTTCCGCGAGCTTGGCCTTGATGCTGGCGTAGAGGCAGGTTTCCTCTTCGCTGGTCGGCTTGGCGATGACCGAGAGGTCCTTCTCGGCGCGCTTGCCCAGGTGCATCAGCAGCGTCGCGTCGCCGCCGTCGTCGAGGATCATGTTCGGGCCTTCGCCCTTCGCAACGCCAGCAGCGCCGACGGCGCTGCCTCGTACCCCCTCGCGGAACTCGAAGATCCGGTGCGTGTAGTCCCAGTAGTCGGTCAGGTTCTCGCCCTTGTAGGCGAACACCGGCGTGCCCTTGGCGGCGAGCGCTGCGGCGGCGTGGTCCTGCGTCGAGAAGATGTTGCAAGAGGCCCAGCGCACGTCGGCGCCGAGCGCCTGCAGCGTCTCGACCAGCACGGCGGTCTGGATCGTCATGTGCAGGCTGCCGGTGACGCGCGCGCCCTTCAGCGGCTGCGTCCTGGCGAACTCTTCGCGGATCGACATCAGGCCCGGCATCTCGGTCTCGGCGATGCGGATTTCCTTGCGCCCCCAGTCGGCGAGCTTCAGGTCGGCAACGATGTAAGGCGCGGTGGCCTGCGGTTTCAGAACGGCATTCATGTCAGGGCTCCAGTCTCGAATGAGGAACCCGCACGGATGGCTTCTGAAGGGAGGCGGAACTCACCCACGAGGAACCATCGTGCGGGTGAGCGCGGTTGCAATATGCGCTGTTCCAAGCCTGGGACGCGGCCCTGGCGGCCGTGCCTTGCAACGCTCCTCGGAAAGCTGGCGCGATTCTATCGCGGCGCGCGGCGCCGTGTCGGCGGCGGCTCTTATCATCGATCGGTGCTTCCGCCTTCCGCGCTGCCCTGGGCGCGCTGCGAGCCGCGCCGTCTGCGTGCGCTGCGCGGCGTGCTCACCGACATCGACGACACCCTGACGACCGAAGGCGCGATTCCGATGGGCGTCGCCGCGGCGCTGTCGGCCTTGCGCGCGGCCGGCCTGCCGGTCATCGCCGTCACCGGTCGGCCGATGGGCTGGAGCCGCGCCATCGCCAGCGACACGCCGCTCGCCGCGATCGTCGCCGAGAACGGCGCCGTCGCGCTGATCGCCGATGCCGGCGAGGTGCGCGTCGAATACGCCGACGGCGAGGCGGTGCGTGAAGCCAACGCCGTGCGGCTGCGCGCCGCGGCGGAGCGGATCGTGCGCGAGGTGCCGGGCGCGACCCTGTCGCGAGACGGCGCCGGCCGCGTCACCGACATCGCCATCGACCACGCCGAGTTCACGCATCTCGACGCCGCGGTGATCGCCCGTGTCGTCGCCATCATGCGCGAGGAAGGCATGACGGCGACGGTCAGCTCGATCCACGTCAACGGCTGGTTCGGCACGCACAGCAAGCTGACGGGCGCGGCCTGGATCGTGCACCGTCTGTTCGGCCGCGATCTCATGGCCGAGCGCGACGACTGGCTCTACGTCGGCGACTCGACCAACGACGAGCTGATGTTCGCGAGTTTCCCGCTCTCGGTCGGCGTCGCCAACCTGATGGACTTCGCCGATCGGCTCGTGGAATGGCCGGCGTTCATTACCGCCCACGATCGCGGCCGCGGCTTCGTCGAGGTCGCCGAGTCGCTGCTCGCGGCGCGTGGCGAATGAGCGGGCGCGGCGCGCCGCTGCCGATGCTCACGGTCGCCGTCGCGCTCGCGCTCGGCACTGCCGTCTCGCTGGGTCTGGCCCGGTTCTCCTACGCCCTGTTCCTGCCGCCGATGCGCGCCGACCTGGGCTGGAGCTACCTCACTTCGGGCGCCATGAACACCGTCAACGCCGCCGGCTACCTGCTTGGCGCCCTGCTCGCGCCCGCGTGGCTGAGGCGCCTCGGCTCGCGTCGCGCCTTTCTCGCGGGCATCGGCGCCACCGCCCTGCTGCTCGCGGCGCACGGCGCGGTGATCGGCGATGCGCCGCTCTACGCGCTGCGTTTTCTCACGGGCGCGGTCAGCGCCGTGGCCTTCGTCGCCGGCGGCCTGCTCGCCGCGCAACTGGTCGGCGCCCCGGCGGCGGCGGGCCGTTCCACGGCGACCGCCGGCCTCGTGCTCGGCATCTACTACGGCGGTGCGGGCGTCGGCATCGTTGCCTCGGCCTTGCTCGTGCCCTGGCTCGCCGAGAGGAACGTCGATCACGCCTGGCAAGGCGCGTGGCTCGGTCTGGGCGTGCTCGGGCTGGGGGCGACAGCCGCGATTGCCGCCGCCACGCGCGCGCTTCACGTCGCTCCCGGCGCCGGCGCGCCGAAGAGCGGCGGGCGCGGATTCGCCTGGCAGCAGTTCCTGCCTGCGTTGCTTGCATACCTGCTGTTCGGGATCGGCTACATCGGCTACATGACCTTCATCGTCACGCTGTTGCGCGAGCAGCATCTCGCGGCCTGGCTGGTCACGGCCTTCTTCGCGATGCTCGGCGCCGCGGTGGCCGTCTCGCCCTGGATCTGGGCCGGCGTGCTGCAGCGCTTTCGCGGCGGCGAAAGCCTGTGCCTGCTCAGCGCCCTGCTCGTCGTGGCGACCCTTCTTCCCGTGCTGAGCGCAGCCCCGATCGCCGTCTTCGCTTCCGGGCTGTTGTTCGGCGGCGTGCTGCTCTCGCTCGTCGCCTCGACGACGGCGCTGGTGCGCCACAACCTGGCGCCCGCGGCCTGGCCGGCCGGCATCACGCTTTTCACGATCGTCTTCGCCGCCGGTCAGATCGTCGGCCCGAGCCTGGTCGGGTTCATCGCCGACCGGTCCGGCGGGCTGCGCGCCGGGCTCGCCTGCTCGGCCGGGATGCTCGCCCTGGCGTCGCTGATCGCCTGGTGGCAGGAGCCTCTCGATCGCTAAGAGCCGGGCCGGCGCTCAGGCCAGGAATTCACCGATCGTGCGATCGAGAAAGGCACCGTCGTCGGCCATCAGGCGGGCACGGCGGCGCGGAACTTCACGCGGCGCGTTCGGGCAAGGCGTTGGGGTCGTTGTAGCTCTTGACCTCGGTGCCGCGATAGAGGATCTGCGCGTTGCGCTCGGTGATCTCCTTGTGCAGCTTCACGAATACCGGCTCCATGTCTGCGGAAGGCCGCGGCTCGAGATCGAAGTGATGGAACTCGTCGACGCCGCGCACCAGCGTCGCGCTGTCGCGGCCGGCCACCTGCGACACGCTGGTCGGGATGTAACGGATCGCGAAGCCGATGCGCCGGTCGTGCGACGGATTCGCCGGCGAGCCGTGCACCAGGCGCACGTGGTGCAGCGACATCTCGCCCGGCTCGAGCTCGATCGTCACGGCCCGGCTCGCGCCGACGTCGACCGCGAGCTCCTGGCCGCGCGTCAGCAGGTTGTTCTTGGCGAAGGTGTCGCGGTGCGGCATCTGGGCGGCGGTGTGCGTGCCTGGAATGAAGCCCATCGCGCCGTTGCCCGCATTGCTCGGCGTGAGCGCCACCCAGGCGGTGACGACGTCGGGCCGGCTGAGTCCCGCATTGACTCATCAGTTCTGCTACCGGAGCTGACCTGTTGCCTCACGTAATTTGCTACCCGTCGGATTGTCCGGCGGGAGCAGAACAACGTGACGAGGCAAATCAGCATGACAACACGCAAGGAGTTGGTCGACGCACT
>JANXWR010000059.1 GCA_025351025.1 Burkholderiales bacterium
GCGCCGGGGCGTCGAGCTCCTTGAAGGCGCTCGCCCTGCAGCCGCAGAGCTTCTTGAAGGGACGCTGGTTCAGATCGACGAGGAGCTCGGCGACGGCGCGGTCGAGCTCGCCAAGGCTGAAGAAGCGGCGATTGCGCAGACGCGCCAGGATCCATCTCTGGACCAGGAGCACCGAAGCTTCGACTTTGGGTTTATCCCGCGGACGACCCGGGCGCGCTGCGAGCAGCGCGCAGCCGTAGTGCTCGGCAAACTCTTCGTAGGCCCGGTTGGGCTCGGGGTCGTAAATGTCGGGGTACTTGATCAACGAGCGGGTCTGGTCGGGCACGATCAAGCGCGGCGTGCCGCCGAAGAACTCGAGGGCGCGCACCTGGGCGCCGACCCAGTCGGCGGTGGTCTGGTGCGCCGTCGCGCAGGCGAATGTGTAGTTCGACGCCCCGAGCGTGGCCACGAAGATCTGCGCCTGGGTGATCTCGCCGGTGCTCGCGTCGATGAGCGCCACGGTGTCGCCGGAGTAGTCGACGAACAGCTTCTCGCCGGCGAGGTGAACCTGGCGCATCGAGCGCTTCAAGCTCTGCGCGAAGGCGCGGTACTTGATGCAAAAGCTCGTGTACTTGTACGCCAGCGCGTTGTCGCGAGCGTACTCTTCCCACAGCAGCTGCAGCGAGACGCCGGCGCGCTTCGCAGTCCACGCCGGCCGCACGGGCCAGCGACACGTACTTGCCCGCCGAGCTCTTGGAGATCTTCAGCGCACGGCCGATCTCCTCATAGCTCAGCCCAGCCTGCAGGTGCAGGCGCAATGCCTCTTTGATTCGGCGCATGGTGACTCTCTTCGTGGGCATCGGCTCGTCCGCAAAAAGCGGTGAGCCTAGGCCCGGTTCAAGAAATCACTTGCGCACCCCCCAATCGTCCGCGATCAGACTGAAACAGCGTCCGCGATCAGACTGAAACGCCGTCCGCGATCAGCCTGAAATGCCGTCCGCGATGGCCTGAAATACGCAGTCGTGGACGAAGTCCACCACTTGCTCGCCGGCAACTACCGCGAGCAGCGAGCCTCGATGAATCTGCTGAAGTACCTGGCCAACGACCTGCAGATGAGCGTGGTCCTCGTCGGCACGGCCGACGCGGTCGTCGCGCTGCAGACCGATGCGCAGATGAGCAGTCGCTTCCCGCCCACCGAGCTGCCGCGATGGGGCGAAAGCGACGAGTTCCGACGCTTCCTACACGCGTTCGAGGGGCTGCTGCCGCTGAAGAAGCCCTCGTTGCTGGCGCAGCGAGACAAGGTGGAGTTCGTGCTTGCCGCGACCGTCGGAATAACTGGCGCGATCGCGCAGCTGCTAACACACGCGGCAGAGCTGGCCATACGCGACGGCACCGAGCGCGTGGGGCTGACCCATCTGGAGCACGTTGCGCTTGTGACTGCTTAACGGGGTACACCGGGCGGACAACGGCCGGAGGATGCTGCCGGTAGCGCCTCGACCGTTCGAAGACGAGGCTCTCGGGAGTTGGATCGGACGCTTGGCCGGGCGGTACAGAATTGCAGTGGAGCAGCTTGACCGTGATTACGAGCTCGAGCTCTCCAGGCACGGGCCGCTCGGCTGGTTGCAGCCCGAGCCGCTGTCGGAGCATACGCAGGGGCGGCTTGAGTGGCTCGCTCGCATCTCACGCGACGCCATCCGCAGCTTGATCGTCGAAGCAAAGCGAGGCCCGACACGACACGCGCTCTATTGCCCGAAATGCGTGTTCCTGAACCCGCTCGAGGTCGAGTCACCTTACTGGAAGCGCGAGTGGCTCGCGCCAGAAGCCTTCATGTGCCGGGCCCACAGAGTCCGTCTAACGGCCCTCCCTGCCTCAAAGGCGCGGTACAGCGTCAACATGTCGAAGCTGATCCTCCAGGTGAGCAAACATGAGCGAAAGCTCCGTGACCGCACACGTTAGCCGTATTCGCGCGATCTCTGAGCCGATTCGCACGATCTAAGATCCACAACAACTGCCTCAAGTCGCTCTCGCTCTGCCGACAGCATCAGGCTC
>JANXWR010000084.1 GCA_025351025.1 Burkholderiales bacterium
TGTGCGTCAGGGTGCCGGCGGTGCCTGCCGGCACGACGGCGTAGCTCGAGGACGAGCCAGGCACGACGTTGCTGGCCACGACGGCGAAGTTGACGTCGAGCGTCAACGGCACCGCGGCGCCGGTCACTCCGTTGAGCAGGCGCAGCTTGAAGTTGGTGGAAACTGCCGGTAGGTGGTTGTCGTCGGCGATCAGAGTCGCCACCGCGCTGCCGGCGTTGCCGTAGACGAGCAGCGTTGTGTCGCTGCCCGCGGTGAGCGCCGCTGCCGGCGCACCGATCGAGCCGCCGTTGACGCTGACGTTGATGGCACTGCCGGCGGGCACGTTGGTGTAGGCACCGATCGCGGGCGCGACGACGCCGGTGCCGATCGAGATGCCGCCCGCGGCGGCCGTGACCGAAGCGTTGCTCGACACCGCGGCGGCCAGGCGCACGCGCGCGCTGGTGTTGCGCGAGGCGGCGTAGGCGCCCTGCTGCAGCAGCACCGCGCCGTTGGCCAGCGTGCCGCCGGTGGTCGGCGTGAGGATCACGGTGGCGATCTGCTGGCTCGCCAGCACGACCGAGGGAATGTCGAAGCGCAGGTCGGACGGGGTGCCCGAGCCCGTGACGCGGACCCGGTAGGTGCCGGGGCCGAACGAGAGGAAGGCGCTCGCCTGCACCGAGGTCGACGAGGGGAAGGTGAAAGTCGGCGACGACAGCGTCGTGATGTCGACAGCCGGGTCGGTGACGTAGACGTCGATGGCGCCGGCGTCGGTGGCGGTGTCGAAGATGCGCAGGGCGGCGGTGCCGGTGGTCGGCGCGACCGTGTCTTCGGCGATCACCGCCGTGCGCACGATGCCGCCGCTTTCATAGGCGACGATCGCGAAGTGCTGGCCGCCGGCGACGGTCGGCGCGGTGGTGGTGAGCACCGCGCCCGAGGTGGCATCGTTGATCTGCAGCGCCGGGCTGCCCGTCGGCACGCCGGCGTAGGCGCTCGCCGTGTCGACCGCCGTGGCCGAGATCACCGAGGTGGCGTTGGCGAGCAGGCTGAGCGAAGCATGCGTCAAGGTCGCGTTGACCAGGCGCACCTCGGCCGAGCTGCTGGAGCCCCCTCCGCCGCATGCCACGAGCGCTGCGGCTGCGAGCGCCACCACGAAACCGACCCGAATCCTGAAATTGCGCACTTGGCTTCCTTGTATCTCGAGCGCCACCGGGTCAACGCCGGGGCCGGACTCGCGTTGTTAATGGAGAAATCGACGATTGGAGCCAATGCGGCCGACCGACACATTGCTGCCTGGGTGCGCAAAGCAAAGTAATGTCAAGGTGTCGGCGATCGGCAGCAATCGTGCGTAGATAGAACAGAACTCTTGCCAAGATCGCGGATCGATGAAGAGAACCCGCCCCACGGCGTGATGAGGAGCCACTCGAAATGACCCCCCCCCTGAAGTCTACCGCTCTGGCGGCAGCCCCGGTCGCCCTGCTCGGCGCCACCGGCCTGGCCCGCGCCGCCGAGTACGCCACGGTCGTCTCGGCCACGCCGGTCACCAGCTCGGTCACCGTGCCGCGCCAGCAGTGCGCCGACGTGCAGCGCGTCGTGCAGCCGCAGCCTTCGGGCGGCGGCGCCCTTGTCGGCGCCATCATCGGCGGCGTCATCGGCAATCAATTCGGCCATGGCGCCGGCAGGGCTTTGGCCACCGGCGGCGGCATCATCGCCGGCTCGGCGATCGGCAACCAGGCCGAGCTCAGCAACAACCCGCCGCAGACCGTAGCCTCGCGCGACTGCCGCACCGTCGGCGCCTACGAGAACCGCGTCGTCGGCTACGACGTCGTCTACGAATACCACGGCCAGCGCTACACCACGCGCATGGCCAGCGACCCGGGCCCGCGCCTGGCGATCGACGTGCGCCCGGCCGACCAGCCGCTAGACCGCGTCGGCCCGCCCGTCACCTACGGCGCAGTGCCGCCGCCGACCTACTCGGCGCCGGAGTACTCGGACCCCGGCTACGTCCAGGCCCCCCCTGCCTACTACGCTCCGGCGCCGGCCTACTACCAACCCGCGCCGTACTACTACGCGCCGGCTCCGTACTACTACAGCCCGCCGGTCATCGGCATCGGCTTCTACGGCGGTTACGGCTGGCATCACGGCTACCGCCACTGGCACTGAGCAGAGGCGGCCCGGCCGCCCCGTGAAATGAAAAGAGCCCCCGAGGGGGCTCTTTGCTTTAGCGCCGTTCGCGTCAGGCGTCGGCCTTGGCGACTACGCGCACCATCTCGAGCGTCTTGTTCGAGTAGCCCCACTCGTTGTCGTACCAGGCGACGACCTTGACGAAAGTGCTGTCGAGGGCGATACCGGCATCGGCGTCGAACACCGAGGTCATCGCCTCGCCGCGGAAGTCGGTCGAGACGACCTTGTCCTCGGTGTAGCCGAGCACGCCTTTCATCGGCCCTTCGGACTGCGCCTTCATCTCGGCGCAGATCTCCTTGTAGCTCGCCTCCTTGA
>JANXWR010000293.1 GCA_025351025.1 Burkholderiales bacterium
GCTCGCCGCGTTGGCGAGCGGCCGGCCGGCGTTGTCCTGCAGGTTGCGCGGCAGCGCGACGACGTACGACGCGTTCTCGGCGAGCGGCTTCGGAAAGACGATTTCGCTGACCTCGACCGCCTTGTCGTCCTTGTCGAACACCGGTGCCAGCCCATCGCCGCTGGCCGGCTCCAGCCGCACCTGCGCCGCCTGCTCGCGCAAGACCGGCGCCGAGAAGCGCAGGCTCATCGGCCGGATCGGCAGGCAGGGCGCCGACGCCTTCTCGCGCTCGCAGCTGAACTCGGCGGTGAAGGCGGCGCGCACATGCAGCCGAAAGCGCTGCTCGATCGAGGTGACCACCTGCGCATTGGCGGCCGCGGCGATGCCCTTGCCCCAGACCAGCCGCACCGCGGCGCCGTTGGGCAAGGGCCGGTCGCAGCGCGCGACCAGCATGCGCGGCACCTGGTCCCTGGCGATGCGACGTGCCTTCAGAAGTTGCTCGCGCAGGTCGCCGCCGACCAAGCGCAGCGGCAATCGCTCGCCGATGCCTTCGACCTCGCACCAGGCGTTGGCAAGCACGCTCGCCTCGACCGCCGGCCCGCTCAGCCGCATCAGGAAGTGCTGGTCCTCCTCGATCTCGCCGCCCTCGCCCGGCTGCATCGAGACGATCGCCGGGCCGCCGGTGGAAAAGCTGAACTCGCTGGTTCCGGTCAAGGTCGTGGTGCTTGCCGAGGCGGCGCTCGCCGCCGCCGCCGGCTTCCATTCCGTGCGCAGCTTCGCCGTGCAGCGCGTGCCCGGCGGCAGCGGATCGCGAAAGTCGTAGAGCCAGACGCGGTCGCTGGCCCAGCGTCCGGCGCCGGCCGGCGTCTTGCCGTCGCACACGACCACGAACGGATCGGCGAGCCGCGGGTCGCCGAAGGCGACGACGGCGGCCGAGAACTTGACCGTCACCTGGCGCACCTGCGCGACCTCGCCCTGCGGCGTCGCCGCGACGACGCTGACGGCCTGGGCGGCAAAGCCAATGAACGACAGGCCGGCCGCCAATGCGACAGCGAAATTCTTCTTCATGCGGGCTCCAGGATCCTTCCCTGCGCTCAGGATGACATGGCAGCGCCCAGAATGACATGGCAGCTCAGGATCACATGGGCGTAGCCGCCCGGCGCCCGTCATTCTGAGCGCAGCGAAGAATCTCCTCGCCGCTAGCGCGACGCCCGCTGATCGGCTTCGATCTGTTTTCTTTGCGCCTCGACGTCGCGCAGCCGCGAATCGATGACCGAGGCATCAATGAAATCGACCGGGCCGCCGCCGCGCGCGAAGCGCTGGCCGGCGCGCAGGCGGTCGACCGCGCCGAGCAGGTCGCCGAGGGCGTAGCGCGACTCGGCCTCGGCGCGCAGCGATCTCAGCGGCACGCCGAGCCGGGCCCAGGTCTGTCCGAGCACGCCCCAGGCGAGCGAGTCGTCGCCGTGCAGCGCAACCCAGGTCTGCAGCTCGCCGGCATGCGCCTTGAGCGCCACGCCGTCGGGCGTGACAGCCGGCGTTTCGGCCAGCGCGATCTGCGCCGAGAGCAGCAGCACCGGGCGCGAGGCTTCGGCGGCGTAGCTCTTCATGACGTCGGCCGCCTTCGCCGGAGCGCCGCGATCGAGCATCGACTGCGCCTGCATCAGCACCACGGCGCGCTCGGCGCGCCCGCTGCTCGCCGGGCTGCCGCGCACGACGCCGAGCGCCCGCGCGAAGCTGGCGTCGGCGCGCGTCCAGTCGCGCAGCAGGCTCGAGGCCTGCGCGCTCTCGCAGGCGTTGAGCAGGCGCTCGGAGGCCGATCCTTCGAGGTCGATATCGCGGCCCTGCCAGCGACGCAGGGCGTCGACGCGCGGGTCCATCAGCACCCGCGCGCGCGCTTGCGCCGTGACGTGCTCGAGCACGCTGACGCGCGACGCTGCCGTGACGACGCCTGCCCGCGAGCGCGCCTCGCCAATGCGCTCGACGGTAAGCGGGTGGCTGCGCAGATAGGGAAAGCCGCCGAAGTCGTTGAGGCGCATCGACGCGTCCATCTTCTCGAACATCGAGGCCATGCCGCCGGGCGCGTAGCCGGCCGCCGTCATCACCTGGAAGCCGATCCGGTCGGCCTCGCGCTCGACGTCGCGCGAGAAGTTGAGCTGGCTCTGGATCGTCGCCGCCTGGGTGCCGGCGATGACGGCATTCATCGCGTCGGGGCTGCTGCTGCGCGAGGCGGCGAGCACGCCGAGGATGAGGGCGGCCATGCTGACCAGCGAGCGACGCGAGTTGCCCGAGATCTGGCGCGCGATGTGGCGCTGCGTGACGTGCGACATCTCGTGGCCGAGCACCGAGGCAAGCTCGTCGCGCGAGGTCGTGATGGCGATCAGGCCGAGGTGCACGCCGACGAAGCCGCCGGGCAGCGCGAACGCGTTGACGCTCGGATCGCGGACCAGGAAAGGCTGCCAGGCGAAGCGCTGGTCGATGTCGGCGGTGATGTTGCCGAGCTTGCGCGAGGCGGCGACGAGCGGATCCCAGACCGACTGCAAGTACTCGAGCAGCAGCGGGTCGTCGACGTAGTCGGGGTCGACGCGGATCTCGCGCATGATCTCGTCGCCGAGCTTGCGTTCGGAGCCGACGCTGAAGTCGGCGGAGTCGGAGTCGCCGAGCGAGGGCAGCGTGTTCTCCGCCGCGGCGGGCTGCCAGGCCGCGCTCGACGCCAGCGCGAACGCGCAGAGGCAGGCCAATGCGCGGCGCAGCGAGCTGCGCGGCACGGGGCGCGGGGGCGGGGGCAACGACACGGGGCGGCGGGGAAGCGATCGGACGACGCCCCGGGAGAGGCGCGTCGCTATCATGCATCGGAATCGTTTACGCTCCGTTTCGTTCCCCCTACCGCATCGATGAGCGAGCTCACCCACTTCGACAGCCAGGGCCAGGCGCACATGGTCGATGTCTCGGCCAAGGCCGAGACGCACCGCGTCGCGCGCGCCGGTGGCGCCATCCGCATGCGCGCCGAAACGCTGATGCTGATCGAGTCGGGCAGCGCCACGAAGGGCGATGTGCTCGGCGTAGCGCGCATCGCCGCGATCCAGGGCGCCAAGCGCACGTCGGAGCTGGTGCCGCTGTGCCACCCGATCGCGATCATGCGCATCGCCGTCGAGTTCGAGATCGTCCGCGCCGCCAACGAGGTGCGCTGCATCGTCCAGGTCGAGAGCTTCGGCCGCACCGGCGTCGAGATCGAGGCGCTGGCCGCGGTGCAGGTCGGCCTCTTGACGGTCTACGACATGTGCAAGGCAGTCGATCGCGGTATGGTCATCGGCGACGTGCGCGTGCTCGAGAAGCGCGGCGGCAAGTCGGGCGACTGGATCGCCGAGGGCGCCGACGTCGCGACGCCTGCCTGAAGTCGCGGTGGCTGTCGGGCTGCCGACCACGGCTTGATGCTTTAGTCAAGCTAGACTAGACTTGGTCAAGATGACTCGAGGTTTGTCCTGTCATGGAAACCGTGAATATCTACGAAGCCAAGACCCGTCTGTCGCAGCTGGTCGACAAAGCCGCTTCCGGAGAAGACGTGGTGGTCAGTCGCAATGGAAAGCCGTTGGTGCGCATCACTCGGCTGGTGAGTGCGAAGCGTCGCATCAAGTTCGGCCTGCTCAAGGGCAAACTGACTGTCCCCGCAGACTTCGACGTGCCATTGCCTGACGATGTGCTGGCAGGCTTCGAGGGACGTTGATGAGACTCCTGCTCGACACGCACATCTTCCTGTGGGCCATCGCCGGGTCACCTCGCTTGACGCAAGCGACCCGTCGTCTTATCGAGTCCGCCGACGAAGTCTATGTGTCGGCAGCATCGATCTGGGAGGTCGCCTTCAAAGCCCGCCTGGGGAAGATCAAGGCAGACCCGGAAGTATTGGCTGCGGCGATCGAAACAAGCGGGTTTCTGGAGCTTCCCGTCACGGCCGCGCATGCCGCAGGCGTCGCGAAGCTCGAGTCCCACCACAACGACCCGTTCGACCGGCTCCTCGTTGCCCAGGCCCTTGCCATGCCGCTCAAGCTGGTGACCGCAGACGAGACGCTGGCGAAATACAGCGACCTCGTGGTTCGCGTCTGAGCGATCCTGATTCGATAAATTCGACCCGTGGGCATCGTCAGAGCTCGAGACACTCCTCTTGACGATCTGCTTGCCCGCCGGGCCGCCGAGCGGCGCGCGGTCGTCGTTCCGCGCAGATGGGCATGACCGAATTGCTCAAGTTCCGCCACGCGGTTTGCCACAGCTATTCGTCAGCGCTCCGGCAGGAAGACGTCTTTCGAAACGTCGCCCTGGTCCAGCAGATCGCACCGGCGTTCCTTTCAGACATGAAAGGGTTCGACGCGGATTTCGGGTGACGCGAGCGGACTACTTGCGTCATATCCGGTGAAGCGCCTATCTGAAGTCCTTGAAGGTGTACTTGTGCTGCGGCGCGAGGCATTGGAAGGGCAGACGCGCCGGCGCCGAAGCGGCAGCCGATGCCGTGGTCGCAGCGCCTGAGGCGGCGTCATCCGCCGAACACGGCGCGAAGAACTCGTCGGCCTGCTCGTTGTGGAATTCCTTCAGCCGCGCGGCGACGTAGCGCGCCTTGTCGGTCTCGCCGTTCTCGTCGAGGGCGCGCGCCCAGGCGATCATCAGGCGCGCGTCGATCAGGAAGTGCGGCGCGCGCTGGAACGCCTTCATCACCGTGCCCGGATGCTCGACGACGGTCGCCGCCGCGTAGTCGGCGTGGTGCGCGAACAGGACGCTGCGCCGGCCGTCGGCGATGCGCTTTTCCAGCGACGCGGCGTTGGCCGGCGGCGCGAAGATGAGGACGACGCGCATGTAGTCGTAGAGCGCCAGCGTGCCGCCGAGGATGAGCGCCATCGACGCGAGCACGAAAGGGCGGGTCAGCTCGCCGCGGTCGGCCGAGGCGAGCTGCGTGTCGCGCGCGTCGGGCCGCTCGAGGCACAGGCCGAAGGCGAAGGCCGCCGGCAGCAGGAAGTACGAATACCAGAGCGGGTACTCGAGCAGGCTGTGCACGCCGACCATGAAGACCATGACGAAGGCGGCGCGCTGCATCGGCAGGCGCTGGTCGGCGGGTGCGGCCTCGCCCAAGGGGACCTTGGCGAAAAGACGCGTGTAGCGTGCGCCGGGCTCGCGACCGTCGGCGACGGCGCAGCGCCATGCCTGCCACAGGGCATATCCCATCAGGCCCAGCACGACCAGCGCCAGCGGCACGCCGAGCTCGACGCCAAACTGCAGCATGAGGTTGTGCGCGTGGTCGAAAAACGCCACCGGGCGATCGGGAAACGGCGTCAGCGTCCAGGCGAAATTGAACTCGCCAAAGCCGACGCCGAGCCAGGGATGCTGGGCAATCATGGCCAGCGAATTCCACCAGATCTTGTAGCGCGAGTACGAGACATAGAGGCCGCTGCCGCTCAGGCGCTCTTCGCCGCCGAAGGCCTGGTGCGTGTGATGCGCCCAGAGCGCCGTCGCCTCCCACAGCGCCAGATAGGCGAGCGGCGAGCAGAGCAGGAGGATGCGGGTGCCGCGCGAGAGGCGCCGGTCGAACAGGCCCCAGCCCATCAGCGCCACCATGCCGAGCAGACCGGTGCGCGAGGCGCTGAGGACGATCACCTCGATGAACAGCAAGGCGAGCATCCAGCCGATCTCGCGGTAGATGACACGCGCTTCGCCGAGCCAGATCGCGGCAACGACCGACCACAGGAGCAGGCTGCTCAGGTGGTTCGGTTGGCGCAGGTTGCCGGTGGCCCGGCCGGGGATCGCCGCCAGCGCGACCCAGTCGCCGTCGGGCAGGTTCGGTGCGAACACCTCGATCAGGCCGATGACGCTGCTGGCGATGCCGGCCACGACGAGGGCGATGCAGAACGCCTTGAAGGCGCGCTCGCCGAGGTCGGCGCGCGACAGGCAGGCGCCGACCGCCACCGTCAGCAAGGCGCTCAGCAAGGTGCCGGCCGACGAGAGCGAGAGCGGCCACGGCGCGCCCTGCCACAGCGAGGCGCCGAGCGCGGCGAGGATCAGGATGGCGATCGCGCCGAGCAGGGCCGTCGATCCCGGCGAGCGCGGTCGCGCTTGCGGACCGAGCCCGGTACCGAGCACGAGAAGAAAGCCGCCCCAGCCGACGAAGGCTGCGGCCTGGTTGAAGAAGGTCGCCGAGGGCGAAAGGTTGAAGGCGATCAACGGCGGAAACGCCACCGCCAGACAAGCCAGGGCAATCAGAAATAGGCCCCCGCGATCCCGCAAAGGTGGCCGAGCAGGAAGCGGACTCATGTGTCGATTGTCAGCAGATCGGACCGGTTGGCTCTTCGGGCGGAACGATCGGAGCAGGGAACGCGCTCCGGCGCGCCGGTGATCACGTGGCGAATCGCTCAACCTCGCGCTTCAGCTTCGAGAGCACGTCGTCCCAGTCACCGGCTTCGGCCTGGCGGAATAATCGGGCCGATTCGTACCATGGGCTGTCCTCGCGCCCGAGCAACCAGCGCCAGTCGGGGTTGGCCGGCAGCAACAACCATAGCGGCCGGCCCATCGCCCCCGCAAGATGGGCTACCGAGGTATCGACAGTGACGACCAGATCCAGATTCGCGATCAACGCGGCCGTGTCCGAGAAATCCTCGAGATCCTTGGCCGGCTGTTGGATCTCGGGATGCTCGTGCAATGCTCGACGATCGGCATCCCGAACCTCGCTTTGAAGGCAGTAGAACTCCGCGGAGCCAGAGAGGATGCGGGAAAAGCCGGACAAGGGAAGCGACCGGTTGTGGTCGTTCTTGTGATTCGGGTTGCCGGACCATACGAGGCCGATGCGCCGACGCGTCGTCCGGCCAAGCTTGTCTCGCCATGCGTCGATCTTTGCGCAAAGGGCCTCGGAGCGACCTAGATAGCCCTGCGCCGACGGTATCGATTGCAAGTCGGTGTCACAGGACAGAGGCAGGGTCAGCAATGGGCAGTGATAGTCGAACCGGGGCAGCGATTCGCCCGCCGACAGCAGACGACTCACGCCGGATAGGCCCTCCAGCAGGGACCTGAGCGGCGGCTGCACCTCGAGGAGCACGGTCGCTCCCTGTTCGGCCAGGGTTGCGGCGTAGCGGCAAAACTGGATCGTGTCGCCCAGCCCCTGTTCCGCGTACAGAAGGATCGTCTTGCCCCGCAAGGACTCGTTGCCGGACCAGAGTGGTTCGCTGAACTCGCGAAGCGCCTGCGTTCTCTGCTTGCTTTTCCAACGCCACTCGTATTTCGGCCACCCGGTCCGGAGCTCACCGAGCACAAGCCAGGACAGGCTCTGGTTCAAATAGATGCCCTCGAAGCCCGGCCTGATGCGAAGCGCCGTCTCGTACGAGGCCAGCGCCTCGCGATGGCGAACAAGCTCCTGGAGCACGTTACCTCGGTTGGCGTGCGCGTCGGCCAGCTGATCGTCGATCTGAATGGCGCGATCGAAGTCGGCCAGCGCGTCATTGAAGCGCACGAGCTCCTGCAGCGCCAGGCCTCTGTTGTTGAGCACCGCGGCGAAGCCTGGCTCGATGCTCAATGCGCGGTCGTAGTACTCGACCGCCTCGTCGATACGCTTCAGATCGTGCAGGAGGAGGCCGCAGTTGTTGAGCAGGTCCGGGCGGGCGGGATGCGCATCCAGCACCTGACGGTAGCTGTTCAGCGCGTCTTCGGGCCGTTGTAGCTTGCGCAGGAGATTTCCCTGGTTGATCAGCGCTTCCGGAAAGCCCGGTCTGGCAGCGACCGCCCGCTCGAAGCTGGCCAGTGCATCGGCCGTTCGGCCGAGTTCCCCGAGCGCCGATCCCCGGTTGTTGAGCGTCTCTGCCAGGCCGACATCGAGTTCGAGCGCTCGGTCGAACGCTTTCAGGGCTTCGTCGGGTCGCTGGAGCGCCAGAAGAACATTGCCGCGGTTGCATAGTGCGTCGATGAAGTCGGGCTTGGCCTGCAGCGCCTCGTCGAGGCTGGCGAGCGCCTCCGACATGTGGCCCATTTCCCGCAACACGTTGCCTCGATTGAAAAGCGTCTCCGCCGCCCGCGGAGCGAACTGAAGCGCGCGATCGAAGCTGGCAAGCGCTTCGGCGGGGCGCTTGAGCGCAACAAGGACGTTGCCCCGGTCGAAATGAACCTCACCTAGGCCAGGATTCAGGGCGAGCACCTGGTCATAGCTCAGCAGCGCCTCCTCCACGCGCCCCAGCTCCCGCAGCACATTGCCATGCCCGAGCCGGGCCGCCAAGTAGTCAGCCCTGGTTCCGAGCGCGGATTCGTAGCTCGACAGCGCCTCGGGCAAGCGTCCCATGCCGTGCAACGCCACGCCACAGTTGTAGTGAACCTCGGGATAGTCCGGATGGAGATCGAGCGCCCGCCTGAAGCTCGCGACGGCCTGCTCGGCCTCCCCTTCGTGGACCTGCAGATTGCCCTGGAAGTAGTGAAGGTCCGCGAAATCCGGATGAAGCCCGATCCCCTTGCGGACGACGGCCTTGGCCTCGTCGATCTGCCCGCACTGAAAATGCAGCCGGCACAGGTCACGAAAGACATCGGCGGCTCCGGGATCGAGTTCGGTCACGCGGCGCAGGTGCACGATCGCATCGGCCAGTCTGTCGTGCGCCTGGAAGATCAGGCCCAGCATGTAGTGAGCGTCCGCCCGCGCCGGCTCGATCGACAGCGCAGCCTCGAGGTGGTGGGCCGCGTCGTCGAGGTGTCCTTGCTCACGCAGCGCGTAGGCGAGCGCCACCAGGACTTCGGCGTTGCGTGGATCGGCTTTCAGCGACTGCCGGAACGCGGCCGCAGCTGAGACGAGGTCGCCTGCCTTGAGGAATGCCTCTCCCCTCTCCCTTGACGCGGCGGCTTCGGCGGTCGAGACGTGACCGCTCCCGCCGGCCAGCGCCTGCAGCCGCTCCTTTTCCGCCAAGAGGGCGTTCCTGATCCGACTGAACATGCGGCGGCCGGGCGTTCAGAGCTTCAGCATGAGCCAGCTCGTCAGCTGATCGACATAGTCGACGTCGTAGCCGTGATCGCGCAGCGTCCACTTGAACTTGTTCCCGATCTGCGCTTTTTTGTAGACGTTCAGCTTGTGCGCCGTCTTGAATCGGGACACCTGCTGCTCGAGGTGATGGAGCATGGCCTCGTGTTTCTTGGTGACCCTTCTCTTGCCGAACGCGCCGTCGGCGGGCGTCCGCTCGATCAGCAGCTCCGCAAGCCGAACGCCGAATTTGTTCGCCTCGGTCGCATCAAACCAGCTCAGAATCATTTCAGTCGTTCCTCAGCGACAGGGGATGTGCGCTGCTCGTAATCTCGTCGAATCCCTTGAGCGGAAAGTCCAGTTCGCGTGGCAGGCCGATCATGTTGAAGGAGCAGACGCCCTTGTACACGTCGTTTTCGTTCTTGAAGAAATTATCGGGATTAAACAGCGGCGGAATATGCCACCACAGCCGGTAGTCCTTCGACCATAGCCATTCGATCAGCTCCTTCGACTGCTCGATCCGGTCGTTCTCCACATAGAGGACAGGCCGCGACCGGGTGAGGATGTCGGCGGCGCCTTGCAAGGCGCGCAGCTCAAATCCCTCGACATCGATCTTCATCATGCTCACCGTCGTCGCGTCGACAAGATCGTCGAGACGGTGGCACGGTACCGCGACGGCCGCATCGGCCGACGCCTCCGTCATCGAGATGCCGCCGAAGTTTCCTTGCGCGTGGTAGTCCGTGCGAGGGAAGAACAGCGTCCCCGGCCGGTCGCCGCATGCGTACGGCCAGGCGGTGACGTTCGCCAGGCCGTTCAACGCCAGATTCGCGCACATGTTCTGGAAGATGAACGGCTGGGGCTCGAACACCGTCATCTGCCGATTCTGTCCGGCGAGCGCCAGCGCCATCGGCACGGTGTGCGTGCCGATATTGGTGCCGATCTCGATGACAACGCCGGGACGAATGGCGATCAGCTGCAACAGGAGCTTCACTTCGAGCTCGCAGCATTCGCCATACTGGATGATCGCCTGCCCCAGATAGGCGTCGTTCGAATTGACCAGCATCCACCCGTACCGCGCCCGCACCAGCTGGTACGGGGCAGCGACGTCGACACTGGCCGTATCATCTTTGGCAGACCCGAGCCTATCCTGCAGCAATCGATCGATCAGAGGCTTGGACTTGAGCGCCCTGAAGGCCACAAGGAGCAGGGCAAGCACCACAGCAAGTGCCGTCGTGATAAGCCAGATCGCAGCATTTCCCATGATCAAAAGCGCCTCATGCTCACTTCAGGAATTGCCGCTGCGGCAGGTCGTCGTTTCGCCCGCCTGCCGCTGACCTGATCGCCCGAAGGACGCGCAACCATGTCATCGCTTTCCTCGCTGCTCAAGGCCATGAGACGCCCGTTCGGAAAACCGGGTCTGGGCCAGAAAGTCTCGTGTCCGGTCTGCAAGACGCCCGCGGGGCATCTGGACTCGGTCGATTTTAATAAGACTTGCGAAGAGCTTCGAGGCCTGAAGCTGCCGACGAGCGGCGTATTGGTGCGTTATTACCTGTGCGGCCGATGCGGCTTCTGCTTCGCCCCCGAGTTTTCGTCGTGGACGTTTCGCGATTTCGAGGAGCGCATCTACAACGGCGGCTACGCAACCGTCGATCCGGACTATCGACTGGCGCGGCCGAAGAGCAATGCCGAGTTGCTGGCAACGACGTTCGACGGAACGAAGATCCGCCACATGGATTACGGCGGCGGCTCGGGCTTGCTCAGCGAAACGCTCAGGGCAAAAGGCTGGGACTCGCATACCTACGACCCTTTCGTCGACCGCTCTATCAGGGTCGCTCAACTCGGCCGGTTCGATCTGGTGACGGCTTTCGAGGTATTCGAGCATGTCCCCGACATTGGCGCTCTGTTCGAAGACCTGCAAGCCCTCGTCGAGCCGAACGGACTGATCCTCTTTTCGACCTTGCTGTCCGACGGCGAGATCAGACCCGGCGAGCCATTGCGCTGGTGGTACGCCTCGCCGAGAAACGGCCACATCAGCCTGTTCTCGAAAGAGAGCCTGAGCCTATGCATGAAGCAGCAGGGATTCAAGTTCGCGAGCGCATCGGCCAATCTGCACATCGCGCACCGGCAGATCCCGGGGTGGGCGTCGCACATATTGGCGCCGATGACGGTGCCAGCGCCGGTTCGCTAGATGTCGCTGCGCAGGTCGATCGTCCTCGCGCTGGCTTCGCTCGGCGCCGTGGGCGCCGCTATCACCGAACTCGCTGTCGCCGAAGAAAAGGTCGAGACGCAGACCCTGCGCATTCGCAGCCAACTGCGGACCTTCGCCACCCTGCCGAAGTTCGCGCCGACCTCATCGTACGCGGGCGCGGCCACGCCGATGCTGCGCGTGAGATACGAGGCCGAGGTCAACCGCCTTGCCGGCAGGCTCGTCGCCCTGAGCGCCGTGTCCCTGTCACGCGAGGACGTTCTGCGCGAGCTCTCGCGAACCCTGGAGCAATTCGATGACGCCGGCGCCGCGGACGCGGAGCAACTGTTCGTCTACCTTGCCGAGATGGCGCGCATGGTTGGTATCCAGGGCGCCGACCGGCT
Organism: Burkholderiales bacterium; assembly: GCA_025351025.1. GTDB lineage: Bacteria > Pseudomonadota > Gammaproteobacteria > Burkholderiales > Burkholderiaceae_C > Schlegelella_A. The sequence continues at coordinate 11,528 of JANXWR010000293.1, forward strand.
GGCCGACACCTGGCGCTATGGGTTCGATCCGCGCCAGACCGTGGCGGCGAACAACGCCGCTGCGGTCGCGCGCATGTCGGCGCGAGAACGCGACGTGCTCGCCCTGCTGGAAAGAGCGGAGCCCGAGAGCGCCGTCGCGATGCTGACGCGAGCGCTCGGCCCGCCGACGCCGCACGGGAGCGGCACGCTGCTGTGGTTCATCACCGAGGACCGCCGGAGCGTCGCCAGCCTGAGCACGGCTCCGGGCCGGATGAGTGCCGGCCTGCTTCGCCAGAGGACCTTCTCATACGTCAGACAACTCGAGCGAAAGGCCGAGTGAGGCGAAGCGAAAGCCGTCTGTAAACACGGCGCACCGGGTTAGGGCCTCGATGTCACCAAGGGTTGAACGCCAACGTTTCGAGGACGTCGGCCGAATCGCGCGCGACGACCACGGTGAGATCGTGCACCTTGCCACGCATCGGCAGGTAGCCGACACCGCCCGGTCGAGCCGCATAGCGCTTCAGCAGCGCATCGATCTGCGCGCCGTCTTCCTTGTTGAACTCGCGCAGTTTTTCGAGCGGCTGCAGTCGCTTGACAACGAGATCCTTGGCTTCGACGTAGGGGACGTAGTGCTCAGGCAACTGGGCGACGTCATCGCCGCCGGAGA
>JANXWR010000184.1 GCA_025351025.1 Burkholderiales bacterium
TGCTCGAACCACTCGGTCGAGTTGCGCGCCGCGTTCTGGATCTTCAGCACCTCGATGCTGCGCACCGCTTCGTAGGCCTCGAGCGCGCCGCTCAGGTCGTCGGGCGTCTTGCCGATGCAGCGCGCCAGCTCGATCGAGTCCTCGAGCGCGAGCTTGGTGCCCGAGCCGATCGAGAAGTGCGCGGTGTGCGCGGCGTCGCCCATCAGCACGACGGGTGCGCGGCCGTTGTCGTGGACCCAGCTCTGGCAGACGACGCGCGGAAACCTGATCCACTGCGCCGAGCCGCGCAGGTGGCTGGCATTCGACATCAGCGAATGTCCGTCGAGATATTTCGCGAAGAGCTTCTCGCAAAACGCGATCGCGCCTTCCTTCTCCATCGTCTCCAACCCGGCGGCGCGCCATACGCGTTCCGGTGTCTCGACGATGAAGGTCGAGGTGTTGTCGTCGAAGCGGTAGGCATGCGCCTGGAACCAGCCCCACTCCGTCTCTTCGAAGGCGAAGGTGAAGGCCTCGAAAAGCTTGTGGGTGCCGAGCCAGACGAAGCGGCAGTCGCGCAGGTCGATGTCGGGCCGGTAGGTGGCGGCGTGCCTGGCGCGGATTCGGCTGTTCAGGCCGTCGCTGGCGATGATCAGGTCGCCGTCGTGGTACTGCGCGTCGTCCTGCACATCGGTCTCGAAGCGCAGCTCCACGCCCAGGTCCTCGCAGCGCTTCTGCAGGATGTTGAGGAGGCGCTTGCGCCCGATGCCGCAAAAGCCATGGCCGCTCGAGCGCACCTTGTGGCCGCGAATGTTGACCTCGATGTCGTCCCAGTGATTGAACGCGCCCAGGATCTCGGCCGCGCTCGCCGGGTCGGCTGCCTGCAGGTTGCCCAGCGTCTGGTCGGAGAAGACGACGCCCCAGCCGAAAGTGTCGTAAGGCTTGTTGCGCTCGACGACGACGATCTCGTGCGCCGGGTTCTGCCGCTTCATCAGCAGCGCGAAATAAAGCCCCGACGGGCCGCCGCCGATGCAGACAATTTTCATGAAGCTTGAATAGTTGACCGCTAAAGCAAATTCTAACGTCAGCGCTTCGACGTGGCAAGCTGGTTCGCGCGGGCCGAGGGCGTCGGGTGGCCCACTCCGCTCATGTCCCCCGATCCATCCGATGCGGCATCGGCTGTCGATGCAAACGTCACTCAGGAATCAACATCCACTTCCCATCCTTGAGTTGCATCAGCTCGCGCCCACGCTTGTCGAAGCCGGAGTGATCGGCCGTGGTCATCGTGTAGACGCCCTGCGTGCCGACCAGTTCCTTCGTCTGCTCGAGCGCATCGCGCAGCGCCGAACGGAACTCCGGCGTGCCGGGTTTGGCTCTCTTGGCGGCCTCGGGCACGGCCTTCTGCAGCAGCAGGCCGGCGTCGTAGACGTTGGCGCCGAAGGTCGAGAACTTGGTGCCCGGATAGGCCTTCTCGTAGGCCGTGATGTAGTCGAGCGCGACCTTCCTGGCCGGGTTGCTGTCGGGCACCTGATCGATCACCAGCATCAGGCTCGCCGCCATCACGGCGCCCTCGACCGACTTGCCGCCCAGGCGAACGAAGTCGGGCGTCGCCGCACCGTGCGTCTGGTAGATCTGGCCCTTGTAGCCGCGCTCGACGAGCGTGGTGTGCGGCAGCACCGTGCCGCCGCCGGCGGCGCCGACCAGCACTGCCTCGGGATTGGCGGCGATGATCTTCGCCGCCTGGCCGAGCACGCTCTGGTCGCTGCGCGCATAGCGCTCGTTGGCCACGAGCTTGATGCCGGCCTTCTCGGCCATCGGCACGAAGGTGCGGTACCAGGACTCGCCGTAGGCGTCGGAAAAACCGATGAAGCCGACCGTCTTCACGCCATGCTTGGCCATGTGCGAGACCAGCGCCTGCGAGATCAGGTCGTCGTTCTGCGTCGTCTTGAAGACCCAGGCTTTCTGCGCATCCATCGGCAGCACGACGGCGGGCGTGCCGACCGGCGCGAGCATCGGCGTCTTCGCTTCGGCGATGAAGGCGATCGTGCCCATCGCGTTGGGCGAGCCGGAAGGGCCGATGATGGCGTCGACCTTGTCTTCGGTGAGGAGCTTTTTCACCAGCGCCACCGACTGCGTCGGGTCCGACGCGTCGTCGTAGACGATGTACTCGACGCTGATGCCGCCGATCGTCTTCGGCAGCAGCGCACCGGTGTTCTTCTGCGGGATGCCGACCACGGCGGTCGGCCCGGTCGACGAGGCGATCAGGCCGACCTTCATCTGCGCCTGCGCGGCGAACGAGGCGAGCCCGGCGACCAGGACGGCAAGGAGAGGAGCAATGGGACGGAGCATCTTCACGATCGGAATCCTCGGTAGAAGAAAAGGGATGCGGGCCACGCCAGGACCGCGCGACGACGCCGTGGCCAATTTACTTTAGAAGTAAAGCAGTGTAGCCTCGCACGGCATGGGAGAACAGACGCCTGCGTCGCCGCGGCATCGGTCATGAAGATCGCCGTGCTCGGTGGCGGCCACGGCTGCTATGCCGCCGCCGCCGACCTGGCCGAGGCCGGCCACGAGGTGCGCCTCTGGCGCCGCGACGCGGCGGCGCTGGCCGAGGTCATCGAATCCGGGGCAATCACGCTCGTCGACGAGCGCGACCGCCGCGAGGTCGCCTTCACCCGGGCCACGGCCGACATCGGCCAGGCGATCGCCGGCGCCGAGCTCATCGTCTTGCCGACACCGGCGCTCGCCCAGGCCGACATCGCCGCGGCGATGGCGCCGCACCTCGAAAGCGGTCAGGTCGTGTTCCTCGCGCCCGGCAGCTTCGGCAGCTTCGTCATGGCGCGCCTGGTTCGCGCGCACGGCTCGAGGGCCGACGTTGCATGGGCCGAGACCGGCACCCTGCCCTGGCTGGCGCGCAAGCTCGGCGCGCGCGAAGTGCGGGTGACGATGCGCGCCGTGCGCCTGCCGACCGGCGTCTATCCGGCCCGACAGAGCGACGCGGCCCTGGCCGTGATCGCGCGCGCCTTCCGCGCCGTGCACGCCTGCGGCGACGCCCTCTCCGGCGCGCTGATGAACGCCGGGCCGATCATTCATCCGCCACTGATCGTCATGAACGCGGCGCCGCTGCAGCACTTCGAGCGCTGGGACATCCATGCCGAAGGCACCCAGCCGGCGGTGCGCGCCGTCACCGACCGCCTCGACCTGGAGCGCATCGCCGTGCGCGAGGCGCTCGGCTACGCCGCGCCGCACTACCCGCTCGCCGACCACTACGCCAACGACCGCTGGATGTACGGCGACGCGCACAAGAAGCTGGTCGACTCGGGCGACTGGCGCGAGCACATCGACTTGCACACTCATCGCTACGTCGCCGAAGACACCGAGCTCGGCCTCGCCTTTCTCGCCTCGGTGGCGCGCTGGTGCGGCGTCGACGCGCCGATCGCGCACGGCCTGCTCGCGGTGACCGGCGGCTTCCTCGGCCGCGACCTGCGCCATGGCCCGCGCACGCTCGAAGCGCTCGGCCTTGCCGGCCTCGACCGCTCTGCCCTGCAGCGCCTGCTGCACGACAGCGAGTAGCCTTCGCATGGCACGCTATGCCGCTTTCGGCGCTGGCCGCATGGGCCGCGGCATCGCCATCGCCTTTGCCTACGCCGGACACTCGATCGCCTTGATCGACTCGCGCCGGCGCGACGGCGCCGCCGCGGCACGACTGCGCGCCGAAGCCTACACCGAGATCCGGCAGAGCCTGGAGATCCTGGCCCAGCTCGGCGCGATGGACATGGGCGCCGTCGACACCATCGCCGCGCGCGTGCACTGGGTCGAAGCCGCCGACGCACCAGCCGCGCTCGCCAACGCCGACATGGTCTTCGAAGGCGTGCCCGAGACGCTCGAAGCCAAGCGCGAGGCACTCGCCGAGATCGGCGGCCACTGCCGCGCCGAAGCGGTCGTCACCTCGACAACGAGCAGCATCCTCGTCACCCAGCTCGCGCCGCTGGTCGTGCATGCCGAGCGCTTTCTCAACCTGCATTGGCTGAACCCGGCTTACCTGATCCCGGTCGTCGAGCTGAGCACGCATCCGGGCACGAGCGCCGACGCGATCACGCGCACGCGCGCGGCGATGGAGGCGATCGGCAAGCTGCCGGTGGTCTGCGGTGTCGCGCCCGGCTACATCGTGCCGCGGCTGCAGGCACTGGTCATGAACGAGGCGGCGCGCATGATCGAAGAGGGCGTCGCGACCGCCGAAGAGATCGACCGGGCGACGCGCTTCGGCCTGGGCCTGCGCTTCGCCGCGATCGGTGTCGTCGAGTTCATCGACTTCGGCGGCGCCGACATCCTGCACCACGCCAGCCGCGAGATGGCGGGCTCGATCGACCCGGTTCGCTACGCCGCGCCGCCGGTGATCGGCCGGATGATGGAAGAGGGCCGGCTCGGCCTGAAGACCGGCGCAGGCTTCTACGACTACCGTGGGCGCGACGTCGCCGCCTATCGACGCGACGTGCTTGCGCGCACGCTGGCGCAGGTGTGGGACGCGGGCCTGTGGCGGCCGCCGGCCGAGGACACGTTGACGTGACATCGACGCCGCGCGTGCGCCGCGCCTATGTCGACCTGGCGCACGGGCAGATGCACTACGCCGAATGCGGTGACCGCGCCGACACCGCGACGCCAGTCGTCCTGCTGCACCAGACGCCGCGCAGCTGGCGCGAGTACGCCGAGGTGCTGCCGTTGCTCGGCGTACATCACCGGACGATCGCCATCGACACCGCCGGCTTCGGCGAGTCCGACCCCGTCGCTGCGCCCGGCATCGAGGCGTGGGCCGAGGCGGCGCTGCGGATGCTCGACGCGATCGGCGTGGGCCGCGCCCATGTCGTCGGCCATCACACCGGTGGAGTCATCGGGGTCGAGATGGCGGCGCGCGCGCCGGAGCGCGTCGCGTCGCTCGTGCTCTCGTCGACGCCCTACACCAACGAGGCGTTCCGCCACGCCCGGGCCGGCCGTCCGGCGATCGACGCGGTCGCGCCGAGCGACGACGGCAGCCACCTCGCCGCGCTCTGGCAGAAGCGCCAGCCGTTCTATCCGCAGGGCCGGCCCGAGCTGCTGCAGGCCTTTGTCGCCGACGCGCTCAAAACGAGCGGCGATGTCGAGGCCGGGCATCGCGCGGTGGCGTCGTACCGCATGGAAGAGCGCATCGCGGCGCCGCGCATGCCGGTCCTGATCCTGCATGCCAGCGACGATCCGTTCGCGGCGCCGCACCTGGCCGAATGGCGTCGCCTGCTGCCGGCCGCGCAGGTCGCGACGATCGCGGGCGGCGTGCCGCTGCCGGACCAGTGCCCGCACGAGTTCGCCGCCGCCGTGCTTGCTTTCCTCGAGGCGTTGCCGCGATGAAGGCGATGCGGATCCATGCGTGGGGCGAACCGCCTCGGTTCGAGGATCTTCCCGAGCCGGTGCCGCAACCGGGCCGCAGCCTCGTGCGCATGGAAGCGACCACCGCGAGCCACCTCGACCGCTCGATCGCCGCCGGCGGCTTCCTGCGCCATCCACCGCTGCCCTACGTGCCCGGAGTCGAGGCGGCGGGCACGGTGCTGCAGAGCGAGCGCTTCGCGGTCGGCGCGCGCGTCTGGTTGCGCGGTGCCGGGCTCGGCACGACCGAAGACGGCACCTGGCGCGAGACCATCAGCGCGCCCGACGTCGCGCTCGGCATGCTGCCCGAGGCGATCGCGATGCCCCTCGGTGCCGCCTTCTTCTCGCCGTGCACCGCGGCCTGGGTGTCGCTGTTAGGCGTCGGTGCGTTGCAGCCGGGCGAGCGCGTGCTGGTCAGCGGTGCGAGCGGCGCCGTCGGCTCGATCGCCGTGCAGCTCGCGCGCGCCGCCGGAGCGCGCGTCACGGCCGTAGGCGATACCGACGACGACACATCCGCCGCGTTCGATCTCCTCGTCGACGCCGTCGGCGGCGCGCCGCTCGCGGGGCTGCTCAAACGTCTCGTGCCCGGCGGCCGCGCCGTGCTCGTCGGCTACACCGCAGGCCGCCGCGTCGAGCTCGACCTGGCCGAGCTGATGCAGCGCGACATCCGGCTGCTGCCGCTCAACATGCTGCGCCGCGAGGCCGAGGCGCGCGCCGCTGCACCTGAGTTGCTGGCGCGGCTCGCCGATGGCCGCCTGCATCTCGCACTGCGAAGCTTCGCGCTGTCGCAGGCCGCCGAGGCGATGGCCTGGATCGCCGAGCGCGGCCACCGTGGGCGCGCGGTGCTGACGCGCACACCCGTCTAGTGCCGTCTCGCATGGCGAGCAGGGCAACTTCAACGAAGGAACGTACCGTGCTCAAGCTCTACGGCTTTTCGAAGGTCAACGCCGTCGCGCGCGGCCACACCCGCGACCTGCGCGTGCTGTGGGCACTCGAAGAGATGCAACTGCCGTTCGAGCTGGCGGGCATGGACCACCCAGCACGCGACCTGAACACCGAAGCCTATCGCGGGCTCAGTCCCTTCGAACAGATCCCGTCGATCGACGACGACGGGTTGGTGCTGTCCGAATCCGCCGCCATCCTCGTCTACCTGGCGAAGAAGTCCGGCCGCCTGATTCCCGGCGACCGCGCCGGCGAGGCGCAGGTGGTGCGCTGGTGCTTCGCCGCAATGAACTCGGTCGAGCCGCCGCTGCTCAGCCTGATGGTGCTCGACTGGACGGCGGATGGCAGCTGCGGCAAGCACCGGGAGTTCCTGGCCGGCTGGGTGAATCGGGTGCTCACCAACCTGGAGCGCTGGTTCGCTGTCCGCGACTTCGTCGCGACAAAGGATTTCACCGTCGCCGACATCCTGATGGCACACGTGCTCTCGGCAGGCATCAAGGACCAGGCATTGATCGCGCCGTATCCGGGAGTCGCATCGTATCGGGATCGGTGCCTGGCTCGGCCCGCGTGGAAGCGAACGGTCGAGGCGTACTGCACGCGGGTCGAGGCGGGATAGATTCGCGGCTCGCGTTGACACGCCCTAATCGACGCGCAACACCAGCGCCGCACCCGTGTCGCCAGCCGCGCAGCCGGTGAACACGCCGACGCCGCGGCCCTGCATGCGCAGCGCCTCGACCAGCTCGACGATGCCGCGCAGGCCGGTCGGCGCCTGCGGATGGCCGTAGACCAGGCTGCAGCCGAACGGATTCATCTTCTCGAGCGCAAAGCCGGTTTGTTGCGCGAACCAGAGGTCGTTGATCGCGAATGGGTTGTCCGTGTTGACGATGGCGACGTCGCTCCAGGCCAGGCCGGCGTCGTGCAGCGCGTTCACCGCCGCTGTCGTCGCCGCCTTCGGCATGCGCGCCTTCTCGGCGCGTGCGAAGCCGGCCGCGAGCAAGCGCACCACGCCTTTGCCTGCGGCGAGCTCTCGCGCGCCCGCGTCGTCGAGCACGACGCAGCCGGACGTGCCGTCGGCCGGATGGGTCTGGCTGCCGAAGGTGACGACGCCGCCTTCGACCGTCGGCGCGAGCGCCTTCAGCGCCTCGGCCGTCGTCGTGTGCACGCCCTCGTCGACCTCGACGACGAGGCGGCGCTTGCCCTCGCCGATGACCACCGGTTGCAAGGTGCGGCGCTGGAAAGCCCGGTCGTCTTCGAGCGCTCGCGCATACTGCTCGTAGCGCAGCAGCGTGACCGCGTCGACGGCCTCGCGCGAGAAGCCGCCTTCGCGAGCCACAGCTTCCGCGGTCGCGACCATCGCCCGCCCGGTCCAGGGGTCGGCGGCGAAGTTGTCGAGCACCCAGTTCTCGGTCGCCGGGCTGCCGCCGGCGCCTCGGCTGCGCGGATAGACGAGCAGCGGCCCGTTGCTGGTGCGGTCGGCGGTGACGACGAGCGAGCAGCGTCCGCGCTCGACCTCGACCGCCATCGCCGCGGCGACGATGCAGGCGACCGAAGTAGCGCAGGCCTGCGCGACATGCGGCCCGCTGATGCCGGCCATGCCGAGCCGTGCCGCGATCCACGGCGCGGCGTAGAACGAAGCCTGCTGCGGAATCGTCGTGCCGAGCACGATCTGCGCAACGCGGCTCGTGTCGAAGGCGCGCGCCGCGAGCGCGTCACGGGTGACGGCGACGGCGAGGTCGAGGCTGGACACGTCGGCCAGGCTGCCCTGCCAGCGCACAAATGGCGACGACCAGAGGTGGCCGGCGCTCAGCGCGGCGTGTTCAAATTTCATCGTTCCGATTCCTTGCTGCTGGCGATCATGGCTCGCGCACTGCGACGATCGCGTTCTTATAGACGCCGCGCGGCAGGCCGCCGCGGTCGAGCACGGTGACGGCGATGCGCACCTGGAGCTGCGTTCGCACCATCGTCTCGATCTCGCCGGCCAGCGCGGCGCGCTGCGCGTCGTCGAGCGCGGCCGAGGCCTCAACCTCCACCGGGATCGCAACGTCGAACCTCACCTGCTCGCGGCTCGCTTTCCACAGCCGCAGCAGCGGCTCGATCCGCCCCGCGAAGCGATCGACGACGAGGTCGCGGATGGCAGTCGGGAACACGTTCATGCCTTTGTAGACGAGCATGTCGTCGGTGCGGCCGATACAGCGGATGCGCGGGCTGGTTCGGCCGCAGGCGCAGCGCATCGCCACCACCTCGGCGTGGTCGCGCGAGCGGTAGCGGACGACAGGAGTCGCCTCGCGCGCGAAGGTCGTGTAGACGAGCTCGCCGGTGCCGCCCTCGCGCCACGGCAGCGCCTGGCCCGACTCCGGATCGATCAGCTCGAGCATGACGTAGCGCTGGGCATTGAAGTGCATGCCTTCTTCGACTTCGCACTCGCCCCACATCGAAGGGATCACGTCGCCGAGGCCCATCGTCTCGCGCAGGTGGCTGAGGCCGAGGCCGCCGACGATGCGCCGACGCAGCTCCGGCTGGGCCATGCCGGGCTCGCCGCCGCCGAGCACCTTGCGCAGACACGAGGCGATACCGGTTTCGCACCCGACCTGGTCCCACTTCTCGGAGAGGTGCAGCGCGAACGAGGTCGTCGCCAGCATGGCGGTGACGCGCAAGTGGCGCATCTCGCGCAGGATGCGCTCGGTCGGAAAGCCACCAAGCCAGCACAGGGTCGCGCCGATGCGGCGAAAGCCGTCGGCATAGGGCAGACCGCCGGCCACCATCGGCAGGCCGACGAGGTGGGCAACGATGTCGCCGCGGCGGATTCCGGCCGTGAACCAGACGTTGGCGATGGCGTCGGCAAAGATCTCGACGTCGCGCGCGCTGAGGCCGTAGTAGAGCGGGCGGCCGGTCGTCCCCGACGATGAGATCGCCTGCACGAGTTCGTCGCGCGGCACGCCCTGGTTCTCGCCGAGCGGCTCGGCCTCGCCGGCGGCGAGCTGGGCAATGCGCAGGTCGTCCTTCAGCGTGAACGGCAAGGCGGCGAGGTCGGCGGCCGACCGCACGGCCAGGCTGTCGGCGACGCCGGCATGGAGGCGCGCGTAGAGGCGCGACCGTCGGCGCAGCGCCGGCAGCATCACCGTCACCTGCGCCGCCTGCCAGCGCTCGACCTCGAGCCAGGGCTGGGTTTCGAGCTCGGCGTTCCAGTACTCGGCCATGGCTCAGCGCCTCCCGCCTGCGACCGCCTGCCGGTCCCAGGCGCTCCCGGTCACACCGCGCTCGCGCAGCTTGTACTTCTGCACCTTGCCGTTCTCGGTGCGCGGCAGCTCGGCGACGACCTCGATGAAGCGCGGGATCGCGAAGTAGGGCAATCGCGTCGCGCAAAAGTTGGCCAGCTCGGCCGCATCCAGCGTCTCGCCCGTGCGCGCCACGAGCGCCGCCATCACCTCGTCCTCGGCGAGCTCCGACCGCACCGGATAGACCGCGACCGCGGCGACCGACGGATGGCTCTGCAGCACCTGCTCCACTTCGTACGACGAGACGTTCTCGCCGCGGCGACGGATCGCGTCCTTGATGCGGTCGATGAAGCGGAAGGCGCCGTCGGCCTCGCGCACGACGCGGTCGCCGGTGTGGAACCAGAGGTTGCGCCAGGCCGCGACGGTCGCCTCGGGCTGACCGAAATAGCCGCTCGAAAACGCGAAGGGTTCGTCGGCGCGCAGCACCAGCTCGCCGGCCTCGCCGGCCGGCAGCTCGGCGTCGAACGCATCGACGACCCTCGCCTCGAAGCCCAGCCTGAGCCAGCCCATGCAACCCGGCCGCGACCGGCCCGGCACGCTGGCGATGACGAAGTTGGTCTCGGTCGAGCCGTAGCCCTCGAGCAGCGGCACGCCGGTGCGCTCGACGAAGGCCGCGCCAGCGCTCACCGGCACGCCCGGCCCGAGGCCGATGCGGACACGATGTTCGCGCTCCGCGGCCGATACCGGCTGGGCGAGCAGGATCGGCACCATCGCACCGAGCAGGTAGACGACGGTCGCGCCGCGCGACTGCATCGTCGGCCAGAACGCCGACGCCGAGAAGCGCGGCTCGAACGCGACCGTCGCGCCGGCGAGCGAGGCCTGGGCAAAGGTGTTGAGCGCGTTGATGTGGAACAGCGGCAGCGTCGTGCAGAGCACGTCGCCGGCGACGACGCCGAGGATGTCGGCGCTGTGCACCCCCCACCAGTGGAACTGCGCATGCGAGCAGAGCACGCCTTTGGCCGGACCGGTGGTGCCTGAGGTGTAGAGGATGGCGAGCGTGTCGGAGGGAAGGATCGTTGCGTCATCGGCGGCGATGCTCTCGCCCGGACCGACGATGTCGGGCAAGCGCGGGAACGCGGTGGTGACGACGGCCGTTGTCACCGCCGGGACGGAGCTTGCGTCGCCCACCACCCAGATCGCCTCGAGCGAAGTCCCGCCGAGATCGGCGTTCTCCAGGCGCGGCACGAAGCCGTCCTCGATGACGAGCAGCCGCGCGTCGCTGTCGCGCAGCGTGTAGCCGATCTGCGCCCCCATCGAGGCGGTGTTGATCGGCACCGCCGCCGCGCCGATGCAGCCGCAGGCGACGAAGACCTCGATCAGCTCGATCCGGTTCGAGAGCATCACGGCGACGCGGTCGCCATGGCCGACGCCGGCTTCGCGCAAGGTCGCCGCGCGCGCCGCCGCGAGCCGCGGCAAATCGCGGTGCGACCACGACGCGGCACCGAAGCCAAGCAGCGGCCGCTCGCCGTGCCGCTCGGCGCCGCGCGCCAGCATCGCCGGCAGCGTGCGCTCGGCCGGCGGCAGCGGCTCAATCGGCCTCGCCGACGTGATCGACGCGGCGTCAATCATCATCGGTCGTGCCACCGAGGTAGGTCGCCTGCACGCGCGGGTCGCTCGCCAGCGAACGCGACGCGCCGCTCAGCGCGACCTCGCCGGTCTCGAGCACGTAGCCCTCGTCGGAGCTTTCGAGCGCGGCGCGCGCGTTCTGCTCGACAAGCAGGATCGAGACACCTTCGTCGCGCAGGCCGCGCACGATGGAAAGGATCTCCTGCACCATGAGCGGCGCCAGGCCGAGGCTGGGCTCGTCGAGCATCAGGAGGCGCGGCGACGACATCAGCGCCCGGCCGAGCGCCAGCATCTGCCGCTCGCCGCCGGAGAGCGTGTTGGCGCGTTGCTTCCTCCGCTCGGCGAGGCGCGGAAAGCGCGCGTAGACGAGCTGCAGGCTGCGCTTCCGCTCGTTACCGCGCGCGCGGTGCACAAAAGCGCCGAGCATCAGGTTGTCGAGCACGCTGAGCTCGCCGAACAGCTCGCGCTTCTCGGGCACCAGGCAGAGGCCCCGCTCGACGCGCGCCTCGACGTCGAGACCGCGCAGATCCTCTCCCTCGAAGCGGAGCGTGCCGCGCGAGGGCATGAGGCCCATCACGGCGGCGAGCAGCGTCGTCTTTCCTGCCCCGTTCGGTCCGATCACCGAGACGATCTGGCCCGGCGCCAGCGCCAGCGAGACGCCGCGCACCGCCTCGACCTGGCCGTGCGCGACGTGCAGGTCGCCGACCTCGAGCATCGCGACAGATGAAGGGTACGGTCCGCCGGGTACGACCGCCGGCCCCCCCAGTGGGCGCGGGCCGGCTTGGGGCGACCCGGCGCCCGGCCCGGCGCCGCCACTCACGACGTGACTCCGAGATAGGCCGCCTGCACCCGCACGTCGGCGCGCACCGCGGCCGGCGCGCCTTCGACGAGCTTGGCGCCGAAGTTCATGACGACGAGCCGGTCGACCAGCTTCATGACGAAGTCCATGTCATGCTCGACGACGAGGATGGTAACGCCCTCGCCGCGCAGCGTGCGCAGCAGCTCGCCGAGGGCGAGCTTTTCCTGGCGGCGCAGGCCGGCGGCCGGCTCGTCGAGAACGAGCAGCACCGGGTCGGCGGCGAGCGCGCGGGCGATCTCGAGCGTGCGCTGCGTGCCGAGCGGCAGGCTGCCCGCCAGCTCGTGCGCACGCTCCGCGAGACCGACCCGCGCGAGCTGGCGCATCGCCTCGGCGAGGCTTTGCCGCTCCTCGCCGCGGTCCAGGCCGAAGCCGGCGGCGAGCAGGCCGGCGCGCGTGCGGCCATAGGTGCCGAGCGCGACGTTGTCGAGCAGGCTCATCTGCGGCCTGAGCTTGACGTGCTGGAAGGTGCGCGCCATGCCGAGGCGGGCGAGCTTGCGCTGCGACAGCGCCGAGACATCGCGGCCGAGAAAGTCGATGCGGCCTGCCGTCATCGGCAGCGTGCGCGTCAGCAGGTTGAAGAGGGTCGACTTGCCCGCGCCGTTCGGCCCGATCAGGCCGACGATCTCGCCGGCGCGAACCTCGAAGCTGACGCCGTCGACGGCGACCAGGCCGCCGAAGCGCTTGATCGCGCCCGTCACCGCGAGGACCGGCAAGCCCGCCGCAGGCAGCGTGCGCCGCGGCAGCGGCCCGGCACCGGCGAAGCTCGCCGGGTCGACCTCGGGCGCGGCGAAACGGCCGCGCGTCCAGCGCCGCACGAAGCCCATCAGGCCGCCACGCGCGTGCTGCAGGAGCAGGATGAAGAGCACCGCGAACGCGACCGCCTGCAGCTGCCCCGCGCGCTGCGTGAGCAGCGGCAGCGTGTCCTGCAGCAGGTTCTTCAGCAGCAGCACGACAGCCGATCCGGCGAGCGCGCCGCTCAGCTGGCCGAGGCCGCCGCCCACGGCCATCAGCAAATACTCGATGCTCGCCCGCAGGTCGAATGGCGACGGGCTGACGAAGCGGTTCATGTGCGCGTAGAGCCAGCCCGCAAGGCCAGCGAGCAGCGCCGCCAGGACGAACAGGGTCAGGCGGACGCGGAACGCATCGGCGCCTACGCTCGCCAGCAGCACCGCGCCGCCGCGCAGGCTCCGGATCGCGCGGCCCGGCCGCGAGCGCAGCACGTTGCGGGTGAAGACGACAGCGAGGCCGACCAGCACCCAGATCAGGTAGTAGATCGCCTCCGGCTCGATCAGCGACCAGCCGCCGATGCGCAGCGGCGGAATGTTGGCCAGGCCGGTGTGGCCGCCGAGAGCCTCCATGTTGCCGAACACCAGCGCGATCGAAAGCCCCCAGGCGATCGTGCTGAGCGGCAGGAAGTGGCCGCCGAGGCGAAGTGTCAACAGACCGATCAAGAGCGCCGCGATTCCGGTCAGCACGAGCGCGAAGAAGAGGCCGATCCAGGGCGAGACGCCGTGCGCCGTGCTCAACCAGGCGCTGGCATAGGCGGCGATGCCGACGAAGGCGGCCTGGCCGAACGAGGTCGCGCCGCCGATGCCGGTAAGCAGCACCAGGCCGAGTGCGACCAGGGCGCCGATGCCGATGTCGTTGAGCAGCGAGACGCCGAACTTGCCGAGCACGAGCGGCGCCAGCGCGACCGCTGCGACGACGACCGCGATCGCCGTACGATGGCGGCCGCGCGGCGTCATTCGTCGAGCTCCTCTTCTTCCTCTTCGCTCGGCGCCGAGAAGAACGAGCGCAGGAGCAGCGCCGGGATGAGCAGGCTGAAGACGATCACGTCCTTCAGCGCACCGCTCCAGAACGAGGCGAAGCTCTCGACCACGCCGACGGCGAGGGCGCCGATGGCGGTGAGTGGATAGCTGACCAGGCCGCCGATGATGGCGGCGACGAAGGCCTTCAGGCCGATCAGGAAGCCCGAGTCGTAGTACATCGTCGTCGACGGCGCGACCAGGATGCCGATCAGCCCGGCGAGCAGCGACGCGGCCAGGTAGGCGAGCAGCGCGGTGCGCGCCGGGCGGATGCCGACCAGCCGCGCGCCGATGCGGTTGACGGCGGTGGCGCGCAACGCCTTGCCGGCGACGGTGCGCTCGAAGGCGAGAAAGAAGAGGCCGCTCAGCACGAGCGCCGCGCCGACCATGAGCAGCACCTGGCCGCTGACGCTGAAGTCGCCGAGCGAGAGCGACCCGCCGACGAGCGGCGCCGTGCGCGAGCCTTCCGGCCCGAAGAAGAGCAGGCCCAATCCCGAGAGCAGGAAGTGCAGCGCCAGCGACGCGATCAGCAGCACCAGCACCGACGCGTCGGCGATCGGCTGCAGCGCCACCCGCGCGACCAGCGGAATGATCGGCACGACCAGCGCGACGGCGACGGCCACCTGCAGCAGCGCCGGCACGCCGCGACCGGCGATCGCCCAAGCGGCGATGCACGGGAGCGCCGGCAGCAGGCCCCAACCGACGATGGCGCGCGGAATGCGCCTCGCCTCGCCGCGCACGACCAGGCTTCGGATCTCGACGCCGAGGGCCAGCACGGCCAAAGTCGCCACCAGCCAGACGGTCGCCGGCAGCCGCCCGGTCTCGAACGCCGCCAGGGTCAGCGCCGCGAATGCCGCGACGTCGCCGAACGGCACGAACACGACCCGCGTCACCGAGAAAATGAGCACCAGCCCCAGCCCGGCGAGCAGGTAGACGGCGCCGTTGGCGAGGCCGTCGATGCCGAGGATGAGGGCGACCTCGGGCGTCATGCCGGACTAGCGTCTTCGGTGCGCGAGCCTCTATGTCATCGCCTCAGGGCACGTACTTCCAGGCGCCGTTCTCGACCTTGACGACGACCCGCGCGCGCTCGTCGACGCCGTAGACGTTGCCGGCCTTGAAGTTGTAGACGCCGTGCGTGCCGACCACTTCCTTGGTGGTGGCGATGGCGTCGCGCAGGGCGACCCGAAACGCCGGCGTGCCGGGCTCGACGCCCTTGGCAATGACCCGCGCCGCGGCGTCGGCGAAGACCAGGTAGCCGTCGAACGAATAGGCCGAGAAGGCGTCGGTCGACGGCGCACCGTTGACCTTGAGGAAGGCGGCACGGAATTCGTCGGTGACCTTGCGCGTCGGGTAGTTGGCGGGCAACTGGTCGGCGACGATGACCGGACCGGTCGGCAGGTAGGCGCCGGTCGCGGCCGAGCCGGCGACGCGCAGGAAGTCGGGATTGATCATGCCGTGGTTGCCGTACACGCCGCCCTTGAAGCCGCGCTCCTGCAAGGCGAGGAAAGGCAGCGCGCCGGGCGTGCCAGCGCCGCCGGTCATCACCGCGTCGGGATGGAGGGCGACGATCTTCAGCACCTGGCCGGTCACCGACGGGTCGGGCCGCGCATAGCGCTCGTTGGAGACGACCTTGATGCCGGCCGGCTCGGCGGCCTTCAGCAAGGCGTCGTAGACCAGGTCGCCCCAGGCGTCGGTGAAGCCGATGTAGGCGACCGTCTTGACGCCGTTCGCCTTCATCTTCTCGACCACCGCCGAAACCATCAGCGGGGCAGGCTGGGCGACGGTGAAGAACCACTCGGCATCGGCCGGCGCCAGCGAGATCGGCGTCAGGCCGATCATCGGCGTCTTCGTCTCGCGGCTGACCTGCGCCATGGCGATCGCCGCCGGCACGCCGGAGGTGCCCATGATGATGTCGACCTTGTCCTCCTCGATCAGCTTTCTCGCGTTGCGGCCGGCCGTGGTCGGGTCGGACGCATCGTCGAGCACGGTGAGCACGACCTTGCGGCCTGCGATCTCGGGACGAAAGGCGATCGCCGCCTGCATGCCCTTCGAGTAGGGCACGCCAAGCGAGGCGTTCGGGCCCGAGAGCGAGACGCTCAGTCCCACCTTCAGGTCGGCGGCGAGCGCGGTGGCGGCGAGGGCGCAGCCGGCGGCGACGAGGCTCGCGCTGCGGAGAAAGGTCTTCATGGAGCGGCTCCCGGGAGGGTTGGAAGGAAAGGACGAAGCATAGGTCGCGCCGGTGCGTGGCTACGCGTCCATGTCGAGCGTCATGAACTTGACCCAGGCTCGGAACTGGTTGCGCATCAGCATCTCGTTGGTGCCGTTGACGTCGAGCGTCGGCGTCGCGAGCTCGCCGGCGCGAAAGCCGCGGTGCAGGCTGACCCATTCGTTGCCTTCGGCGCGCAGGCTCTTCTGGATGCCCTGGAACAGATGCATGTCGTCGTGCGCCACCACCGACATCGGCGAAAACGCCAGCCGGTTGTAGGTGACCGAGCGCTCGAACAGCAGGTCGGGCGCGCCCTCGACGCGAAAGCTCCAGGCCTCGACCACCGTGCGGTCGGCGGCGAGCGGGCGGATGACGCGGATCGCCTGCGGCGAGCCCTTCAGCGCCAGGCTCGGGTAGCAGAGCGCGTTCTGCGGCGAGTGCTGAAGGATCTCGGTCGCCCGCGCGGCGCCGTGCGCCTCGCGCATCGCCTGCTCGTACTCGGGCAGCGCGGTATAGCCGGAGTGGATGCTGAACGCGGTGCCGAGCACGCTGTGCCCGTTCGGCAGGACGCGGCCGCCCATGCGGTCGAAGAAGTCGTGGCCGGCGCCGAAGGGCAGGATCTGCTCGATCGCCATCGGCTTGGGCGCATCGGCGGCGCGGCCCTGCCAGACGTTGCCCGCCGCCGTGGTCGCCGACTCGTGCGTCGAGAGCGGATGCACCGTGTCGTTGATGTTCTCGAGATAGGTCTTCCAGTTGCAGCGGATCAGCGTGCGGAGGGGCGCGCCCTCGATGCGCAGCCGGCCGACCGGCGAGCGGTCGACCAGGTTGTCGATCGACGCCAGCGCCTCGCCGAAGTAGCTGGCAAAGTCCGGGCCGCCCGGGTTGATCTTCGCGAAGACGAAGTCGCCGTGCATGGCGACGCCGCCCGGCGCCTGCATGCCCTGACCCGCCGCGGCCGGATCGAAGCCGGTGCCGTCGTAGCCGCTCGCCAGAGGCACGGCGCGCAGCGAGCCGTCGAGGCGATAGGTCCAGGCGTGGTAGGGGCAGCGAAAGAAGCGCCCGGTATTGCCGCTCCGCTCCGTGACCAGCGGCGTGCCCTTGTGCGCGCAGCGGTTGTAGAGCACGCGCACCGAGCCGTCGTCGTGGCGCACCATGACGAGCGGCCGGCCGGCGATGTCGAGCGAGATGTAGTCGCCGGCGTTCGACACCTGGCTGGCGTGGCCGACGTAGTTCCAGGTGTTGGCGAAGAAGTGCTTCTGTTCGAGCGCGAACAGCGACTCGCTCAGGTAGAGGTCGCGGTGCACGCGCTCGTCTTCGACCAGCGCGGCGATGGCGGCGCGGCGCATCAGACCTTCAGGCTGGCGACGCTGCTGCCGCCGCAGACGAAGAGCGTCTGGCCGGTAACGAAGCCGTTCGCCGGCGCCGCGAAGAAGGCGACCGCGCGGGCGACGTCGCCGGCCTCGCCGATGCGGCCGACCGGGATCGAGGCCGCGAGGCGAAGGTCCTGCTCGCTGCCGGCGGCGACGATGCCGTGGTACATGTCGGTGCGGATCGGCCCTGGCGCGACGACGTTGACCGTGATGCCGTCGGCCGCGAGCTCGAGCGCCCAGGTGCGTGCCATGCCGATCAGCGCCGCCTTCGTCGCCGAGTAGGCGGTGCGCGTCGCCGCCCCGAGTGCGGCGCGCGACGAGATCAGGACGATGCGGCCGAAGCGGCGCTCGCGCATGCCGGGCAGCAGCGCCTGCACGAGCTGGATCGCGGCGCCGAGGTGCAGATCGACGAGGGCGTCGAGGTCGGCGAGCTTGACGTCGGCGAGCGCCGCCGGTCGGATCACGCCGGCGTTGTGCACCAGCGTCGTCGGCGCGTGAGTCGCGGCGACCTCGGCGGCGACCTTGCGCGTCGCCTCGCGATCGGCGAGGTCGACCTGGATCGCGGTGAGAGCGGGATGCTCGAACGTGGGGGGCGCGCGGTCGAGCGAGACGACACGGTGGCCCTCGTCAAGCAGCGTCTTGCAGATCGCCCGCCCGATGCCGGCGCTGCCGCCGGTGACGATCGCGCACCCGGGCGGCGCGTCGCTCATTCCTCCACCAGCGCGAGCACGCGCAGCGGGCTGCCGCTGCCCTTCTCGATCTTCAGCGGCGGGCAGATCAGCACCGCGCCGGTCGGTGGCAGCAGGTCGAGGTTGGAAAGGCACTGCAGGCCGTAGCGCCCCGCGCCGTGCATGTAGTAGTGGCAGGGGTACGGCGGCCGCAGGTGGTAGCCCTGGCCAGCGTCGGTGCCGATCGCCTCGGAGCCGAAGCCGAGCACGCCGCGCTGCTCGACCAGGAACTGCACTGCCTCCGAGCTCGGCCCCGGCGTGTGCTGGCCGGTCTCGTCGAAGTTCTGGTACGCCGTCGGATCGTGGCGCTTCGACCAGTCGGTGCGCATCAGGAACCAGGCGCCTTCGGGCACGCGGCCGTGCGCCGCCTCGAAGTGCTCGATGTCCTGGAGCGTGAGCAGGTAGTCGGCGTTGGCCTTGGCCTCCTGGGAGCAGTCGATGACGCAGGCGGGTGCCACGAAGTGCTGCGCCGGAATCGTGTCGACCGAGTTGTTCGGCAGATCGCGGCCCGAGATCCAGTGGATCGGCGCGTCGAAGTGCGTGCCCGTGTGCTCGCCGCAGGAGAAGTTGTTCCAGTACCAGCCGGGGCCGCGCGCGTCGTAGGCCGAGACCTCTTCGATGCGGAACGGCCAGCACTGGCCCATCTCGGGCGGCAAGGCGATCTGCGGGAAGTCGGGCGTGAGGGTCTGGGTCAGGTCGACGACGCGGATGCGCCGCGTTGCCAGGGCGGCCACCAATTGGCCGAGCAGCGAGGACTGCGCAGGCGGCGAGACCGTCGCGGTCGGCGCCGGAGAAGCCATCGTCTCCTTGGCGGCAGCACTGGAATAGGTCATGGATCGATCGTCGCCTTGCTCACCGCGCCTGTCAAACGGATCGCCCTGCCGGGAAGTCCGCCGTGTTGGAGTCATTGACAACAGCACGCGTTGTTGGCATATTCTCCAACATGAAGGCGACGCTGATGGCACGAACGCGCGTCGTCTACTCGGCCCAAGCCTTCGCCGAGCTGGTTCTCTGGCGCGTTCCTGCGTCGGTTCCTGGTTCGGATCATGGATTCAAGTATCGATTGGCCTACGTGGTCGATTCGGTGCGCGTCGTGCGCTATGACAACGAGGTTGGGAAGGGTGACCATCGCCACTTCGGCACCACTGAGAGCGCCTACCGCTTCAGTACGCCGGAGCGCTTGTTGGCTGACTTTCAGGCAGATATCGCGAGGTGGAACGATGAAGACAGTAGTCCTTGAGGTTCGCTCGCCCGACACATCGATGGCGGGCTTCGTCCAGTCCTGGAAGTCTGGAAAAGCCGAGCGCGCGGCGCGCATCGGCTTCGCCACGCCCGAGCTCCTATGGCAAGTGCTGACCGCCAAGCGCTGGGAATTGCTGAAGGCCATGTGCGGTGCCGGGCCGATCTCGATCCGCGAGGCCGCGCGCCGTGTCGGACGCGACGTCAAGGCGGTTCACGCCGACATCACCGCCTTGCTGAACGCCGGTGTCCTGGATCGGGCCGAAGGCGGAGGCGTCGTCTTTCCGTTCGACGCGATAAAGGTCGAGTTCCTGCTCGAAGCCGCCTAACTCAGCGTCGCGAACGGCGAGAGGTCGACCTGCGGCGCCCGGCCGAGCAGGCCGTCGGCGACCGCCTCGCCGACCGCCGCCGAGTGCTTGAAGCCGTGCCCCGAGCACGCCGACACGACGGTCACGTTCGCCAGCTCGGGATGCCTGTCGATGACGAAGCGGGCGTCTGCCGTGCTCGTGTAGAGGCAGGTCGCGTCGTGCACGCTGCGCCGCACCACGCCGCGCAGTCGGCCGCTGATGTGCGTGTCGTACATGCGAAGCGTCTCCTCTTCGCTGACGACGCGGTCCACGGCCTCCGGCGTCGTCGCATGCTCGGACTGCTCGGTCGCGACCTTGACGCCGTCGTAGCCGTCGGCCTTGGGAAAGCCGTAGAACGCGGCGCCGTCGTTGCCGTGCATCCAGATGAAGACGGGGCAGCGACCCAATGCATAGAGATCGGGAGCGTCGCTGGCGAACCAGTGCAGCACCTGACGCTGCACCGCGAAGCGCGCGCGTTGCGCCGGCGGCAGCATCGCCGGCAGCCACGCGCCGGTGGCAACGACGACATGGGCCGCGGCGATGCGCGCGGTGTCGGTGACGACCGTCGCACCGCTCGCGCCGGCCGCGTTCTCGATGCCCTGCACGACGCTGGCGTAGCGCAGCTCGGCGCCGTGCCGCGCCGCCGCCTGCAATTGCGCCGCGACGCAGCGCTCGGGCAAGAGGATGCCGGCATCGCGCTCCCAGTAGCCGCGCTCGTCGTCGGCCGGCAGAAAGGCCGGGAAGCGATGCCGGATCTCGGCGGCATCGAGCCGCTCGTGGGCGATGCCGAAGCGCTCGGCAGCGCTGACCGTCTGCTCGAAGAAGGCCGCCTGCCCGTGGTAAGGGCGCCGTGCCGAAGCCGCCGAGGCGATGACCAGGCCGCCGGTCGTGATCATCAGCGTCTCGCCATATTCGGCCTCGAGCGCGCGCCAGAGCAGGTGCGAGCGCTGCACGATCGGCACATAGTCGTGGCCTTCGCCGATCGCCAGCCGCGTGATGCGCGTCACGCCGTGGCTCGAGCCGTGCGTGTGCGGCGGCCGGTAGCGGTCGATGCCGACGACCTTGGCGCCGCCGGCGGCGAGGTGGTGCGCGACGGCGCTGCCGACGGCGCCGAGGCCGATCACCGCGACGTCGGCAGCGGCGTTCATGCGCGGGTAACGATGAAAGGCATCGGGTCGTTGCGATCGAGGGTGACATGCGATGCTATTTCACGCAGCGCTCGGCGGACCGCCGGTGGGCGGACATAGTCAGGAAGTGCGCGGAACTGGCGACTTCCGGCCACGGATTCCGTTTCTACCGGTAAGCATCGAACGGCTCGCCGGGAGCGCGGCCGAATGCTTGTCACTCAGCAAGGAATTGATGCAATGAATCCGAACAAGGCACTCTGGGAAAAAGGCGACTTCACGCGGCTGGCGCGCACCATGCGCGGCAGCGGCGAGGCGCTCGTCAAATCGATCGGCGTGGGCCCCGGGCTGAAGGTGCTCGACCTCGGCTGCGGCGATGGCACCACCGCCATCCCCGAGGCGCAGCAAGGCGCCGACGTGCTCGGCGTCGACATCGCCAGCAACCTGGTCGCGGCGGGCAACCAGCGCGCCAAAGCGCTTGGCCTGGCGAACGTGCGCTTCCAGGAAGGCGACGCTTGCGACCTGCAGCCGATCGCCGACGGCAGCTTCGACCTCGTGGTCAGCATCTTCGGTGCGATGTTCGCGCCCAAGCCCTTCGAGGTGGCCAGGGAGATGGTTCGGGTGACCAGGCCGGGCGGGCGCATCGTCATGGGCAACTGGATCCCGGGCGACCCGACCCTGGTGGCGCAGATCCTGAAGATCAGCTCCGCCTATTCGCCGCCGCCGACCGAAGGCTTCGTCAGCCCGATGACCTGGGGCATCGAGAGCAACGTCGTCGATCGCTTCGCCGCGGCCGGCGTACCCCAGGACTCGGTGAGCTGCGCGCGCGACACCTTCGTCTTCGACTTCGCCGGCACACCGGCCCAGTTCGTCGACGAGTTCCGCAAGTTCTACGGCCCGACCATGAACGCCTTCGACGCCGCCGAGAAGAGCGACCGCGCCGACGCGCTGCAGGCCGAGCTCGAGGCACTGTTCAAGAGCCAGAACAAGAGCGGGAGCGAGACGCACACGAAGGTTGAGGCGACGTTCCTGCGCGTGGCGGTGTCGCTGTAACCCTGCAGCGCTCGGCACCTGCCACGAGCGATCAGGAAGCGGCAGCCGAAGAAGCCGCCGGTGACCAACCCTGCAGGTTGACGTAATAACGCGTCGATCGGCCGGCGCCCACCGTGCGCACGAGCCCGAGCCTGGCGAGCTCGACCAGCTCGCGCGACGCCGTCGCGCGCGAGGTCGATGCCATCGCTTCGTACTTGCGCGTGTTCATGCCGCCCTGGAAACCGCCGGGGCCGGCATCGAGCAATGCATTGAGGACCTTGCGCTGCCGGGCGTTCAGGTCCTTGTCGGAGTGGGTCGACCAGAACCGCGCCTTCGCCAGGGAAAGATCGACGACGCTCGCCGCCCGTTCGCATGCCGATCGAACCTGGGACACGAACCACAGGACCCACGGCGTGACGTCCAGGCCGCCGTGTTGGGCGCGCTTCAGCTGGTCGTAGTACTCGTCGCGGTTGTCCTGCAGCTGTTGGGAGATGTGGATGGTTCGGCTCGCGTCGCCGCTGTCGCTCGCAAGCGTCAGGTCGACGATCGCTCGCCCGACGCGACCGTTGCCGCCCTCGAACGGATGGATAGTTTCGAACCACAGGTGTGCCAGGGCCGCGCGTGCCAGCGGCTCAGGCTCCTTCGCATCGTTGAACCACCTCAGGAAGCGCTTTATCTCGCCCGGCACCGCCTTCGACGGCGGCGCTTCGTAGTGAACCTTCTCCGGCCCGAGCGGGCCGCTGATGATCTGCATCGGCTCGCGGTGAGTGCGATAGGCGTTCACGAGCACCGGATTCAGGCCTGAAAAGCCCGTCGGAAAGAGCGCCTGCTGCCACGACTGCAAGCGTGCATCGGTGAGCGGCGCGGCGGCGTTGCCGACGGCGTCTTCCATGATGTCCAGAAGGCATTCGACGTTGCGGGGCGCGCGGCGGCCCTTCGCGCCTTCGAGTCCGAGCCGGCGGCAGACCGACGAGCGCACGGCGTCGAGGTCGAGCCGCTCGCCTTCGATCGCGGCGGTCGCGACGGCCTCGCTCGCCCACGACTCCGCCGCCAGCTGCTGGCGCTCACGAAGGCCGATCGCTTGCAGACGCCCCTCGACTGAGCCCTGGACCCTGCGCGCGGCGTTCACCGCGGCGCCGGTCGCGGCCGAGGCGTAGGTGAGCCTGGGCCATCCCGACTGCTGCCAGATATAGGGGGAGGTTCGCATCGTGAGTCGATCATGGGCCTTAATCGACTCATATTTTGAGTCGATTAGATGACGCAATCGACTCAGTCCAAACCAACGTCGACGCGCCGCCTCAGAGCGACAGCGGCAGCTCCAGGTGCCGCGCGTACATCATGTCGCGGTGCGCGAAGAGGAGCGGGTCGAGCGCGGCCGCGGTCGGCGCGTCGAGCGTCTCCAGAGCAGCGCGTGTCGCCGCGTCCATCGCGCACACGTCCTGCGGCAATGGGCGGAACAGCGCCAGGACGGCGGCGGCGTAGACGTCGACCGCGGTCAGGACATCGCCCACGTAGTAGTCGCTTCCCGCGTCGCGCTGCGTCTTCAGCCGCGACGCCAGCGAGCCGAGTAATGCGACGACGCGCGCGCCGGCGGTCGCGCCCGTCTCGGCGTTGTGCCCGTACTTCTTGGCCAGGTAGGCGGCGACGCGCGCCGGAAAGCCGCCCGCCCCGTGCAAGCCGGCATCGACGAGCTGCAGCCGGCGCGACCAGGCCAGCCCGGCTTCGCCGCAGATCTCGTGCGAAAGCTCGAGCACGAGGGCACGCGTGGCCGCATCCTCTGGCAACAACGGCGGCGCCGGCGCGAGCCGTTCTGCGAGCAACAGGATCTCGCGCCAGCCGCCGAGCGGCGCCTCGCGGTCGTAGACGGCGACCGGCCCGCTGCGTTGCCCGGCCCACTGCTTCAAGGCCTCGCTGTCGTAGGCCAGGCGCACCGCCACCCACTCGATGCGCTTGATGTGCAGGATGCCCTTGGCGGCCTCGCCCCAAGGGCTGGGCACGCCGCCCACGACCATCATGCGCAGCCCGTCGCGCGCGATCGCCTCTTCCACGCTCACGTACTGAAAGGCCACTCTTCGTCTCCCGGTGCCTGCGTGCTGTCCCACACCAGGATGATTGTCGAACAAGGAGACCGGATGGAGACACGAAGCGCCACCACCGAAACTCGCGTGGCCTATCTGGCGCAAGGTGGCACCAATGTCGAACAGTGACCAATACGAACGCGAAGTTGCCGATGCCTACGAGCGCGGCGAGTTGAAGTCGGTCGCGACGAAGGGCGATCTCGCGAAGCTCGAGGCGGCCGCGCGCGCCACCGCCATCAAGGACCGACACGTCGACATCCGCCTCTCGTCGCTGGATCTGAGTGACATTCTGGTCAAGGCCATGGAAGAGCGCATTCCGTACCAGACGCTGATCGCCAGCGTCCTGCACAAGTACGTCACCAGCCGTCTCGCCGGGACGCCAAGGAAAGCTCCCGAGCACGCGCGAGGCGCCCCGCGCGAACGACGCACGACGCGCACGGGCTGAGCGCGGCCCAGCCCGCTGAGCGCGCTCGCGGCGCTTCAGCCACGCGTTGTCGTCACCGACCGTTGAGCGCGTCGAGCTGCACGGTCGCCAGCGCCTGCAGAAAGCGCTCGGCCGCCGCGAGCTGCGCCAGCGAGACGCACTCATCGGCCTGGTGCGCCTGGGCGATGTGGCCGGGGCCGCACACCACGGTCGGGATGCCGGCCTTCTGGAACAGGCCGGCCTCGGTGCCGAAGGCGACCAGCGTGGTCGAGTCGGCTTCGGCGAGACGCGAAGCGAGCAGCACGGCCGGGTCGTCGGCGCGCGCCAGAAAGGGCGGCACCGCGCAGATCGGCTCGAAGGCGATGCCGGCCTCGGGCGCGACCGCGCGCATCGCCGGCTCGAGCAGCGCGGCGAAGGCCAGCACCTCGTCCTGCATGCCGAGCGCGTCGCTGCCGGGCAGGTTGCGGAATTCGTAGTTGAAGCGGCAGTCGGCGGGCACGATGTTGTCGGCGATGCCGCCCTCGATCACGCCGACCGAGCCGGTCGTGTAGGGCACGTCGAAGCCGGCGTAGCGCGGCTCCTTGTCGCGAAAATTCACCGACATGTCGGCGAGCTTGCCGACCACGCGCGCACCGACCTCGATGGCGTTGACCGACTGCGGCGTCAGCGACGAATGCGCGGCGTGGCCCTTGACGCAGCAGCGCCAGCGGTACACGCCCTTGTGCGCCAGCGCCGGCACCCTGCCGGTGGGCTCGCCGACGATGCAGGCGAGCGGCGCGATGCCGCGCGCGCGCAGGTCGGCGATGAGGCGCGGCACGCCGAAACAGCCGGTCTCTTCGTCGTAGCTGAAGGCGAGGTGGATCGCGAACGGCAGGTCGGCCGCCAGCCAGGCCGGTACCTGCGCCACCGCCAGGCCGATGAAGCTCTTCATGTCGGCGCTGCCGCGGCCGTAGAGGCGGCCTTCCTTCACCTCGGCGCTCAGCGGGTCGAGCGACCAGTCCTGGCCGTCCCAGGGCACGGTGTCGGTGTGGCCCGAGACGATCACGCCGGCGGGCTTGCCCTCGCCGACTGTGGCGAAGAGGTTGGCCTTCCTGCCGTTGTCGTCGAAGGTGAGCGTGCTCGCCAAGCCGTGCTGCGCCAGCTCGTCGCGGATGAAGTGGATGAGTTCGAGGTTGGAGTTGCTGCTGACGGTGTTCATGCGCACCAGCGTGCGGGCCAGCTCGAGGGCGCGCGCGGAGGGAGCGAGGGCTGGGTCCATCGACGCAATATAGCGGCTAGGCTACCCTAGCCCCATCATGATCCAACCCGCCATCACCCGCGCCGACATCACCGCCGCCCGCGCCCGCATTGCCGGCGACGTCCGCCGCACGCCGCTCATGCGCATCGCCGGCCATCAGCTCGGCATCGACTGCGCCGAGCTCTGGCTCAAGCTCGAGCACCTGCAGGTGGGCGGCAGCTTCAAGGCGCGCGGCATGTTCAACCGCATGCGGTCGAACCCGGTGCCCGCGGCTGGCGTGGTGATCGCCTCGGGCGGCAACGCCGGCATCGCCGTCGCCTGCGCTGCCAGGGCGATGGGCGTGCGCTGCGAAGTGTTCGTGCCCGAAGCGGCGAGCCAGGCCAAGCGCGACAAGCTCGTCGAGCTGGGCGCCGTGCTCACCGTCACCGGCGCCGGCTACGCCGACGCGCTGGCCGCCAGCCTCGCGCGCCAAGCCGAGACCGGCGCTCTCCTGATGCACGCCTACGACCAGCGCGAGGTCGTGATCGGCGCGGGCACTCTTGCCGCCGAGGTGGAAGAAGACGCGGGCGTGCCCGATCGCGTGCTGGTCAGCGTGGGCGGCGGCGGTCTGATCGCGGGCGTCGCGTCGTGGTTTCAGGACCGATGCTGGATCGACGCGCTGGAGCCGGAGCTGGCGCCGACCTTGTATCGAGCGCGCGAAGCGGGCGAGCCGGTCGACGTCGACGTCTCGGGCATCGCCGCCGATTCGCTGGGCGCGCGAAGGATCGGCAGCATCGCGTGGGAGCTGACGCAGCGCTATGTCGATGCGGCGCATCTGCTGAGCGATGCGGCGATACGCGAGGCGCAGCTGGCGATGTGGAAGGCGCTGCGACTGGCGGCGGAGCCGGCGGCGGCGGTGCCGTTGGCGGCGTTGCAAGCCGGGGTCGTTGCGCCGCGCAGCGAAGAGCGTGTGCTGCTCGTGGTCTGCGGCGCAAACGTCGACCTGGCGTCGCTTCGCGTCTAGGCTTCGAGGGTTGCGATGGCAACCTCGTTCACCTGTCCGCCACGCAGCCGCCGCAGGCGGCTATGGCCAGGGATAGCGTGGAAGACTGCCAGCAAGTCGCCTCCGGATGGCCCCGAGATGCGAAGGCTCTCTGCGTCGTCATCGGCTTCCTCCGCCCTCAGCGTTCGCGTGAGCTGGTCGAGGAACAGCGGAATGCCATTGGCGAGTTGCTGGGTGGTGGCCATGCGCTTGGGACGCTGCTCGACCTTTCGATGAGCCATTCGCCCTGGTTCGTCGCAGCGACGGCTGACACCTCGCACGGGACGTAGATAGTCGGCGCTTATGGACTTCCCGAGGAAATGGGTCTGAGCGTTGCCGTACAGAGCGGAGATCGAAGCTGCAGAGGGAAGGGCCGCGGCTGGTGAAGCGCCGGTGACTCGGAGGGTAGTTCAGCCGCCGCGTTTCCCACCCACCGACACGAAAGCCATCAAGCAAGGCTCCGTGCCGGGATTGCGCCAGCGATGCCGCGTGCCGTTCTGGACGATGCAGTCGCCTTGCCGCAACTGCACCTTCTGCCCGTCGTCGAGCTCGAGCGTCATCTCGCCGCGCACGACGACGCAATAGTCGACCGTGTCGGTCGCGCGCATGCCGGGTGTGGACTTGTCGAAGTACGGGCCCATGCCGGGGACCTTGTCGTCGAGCTCTTTCATGCCCGATTCGTAGGTCACGCCGGGCGGCAGCTTGTAGCCCTCGGGGCGCTTGCCGGGATAGGTGATCAGCCGGAAGTTGGTGCCGCCCGGCCCCGGGGAAGGCCTGGGTCTTGCGCAGCATCGGATCGGGCTCGCTGCCCGAGAGCTGGGGCACGCCCTCGGTGGCGTAGAGCTCGTAGAAAGTCAGCCCGGGGTTGGCATCGATGGGGATGACCCGCGGGGTCACGTCGAAGGACCTGAATACCGACTTGCCCGCCGCGTCGCCCCCCGTCGGCGCGCGCCGCGGCGGCGGCAGTGGCGCAGTGGCATCCGTCGACTGCGCCGCGGCGCCGGATCCGATCGCACTGGCCCCGGCCACGACCGAAAAGACGCGCAAGGCACGCCGCGTTCGGCGTCTTTGGGGTCCTGCAATGGATGCGGGGCTGCTCCGACTGGTGTCCCTTCCCGGCGATAAGCCCCGTCAAGGCGTCCCTGTCGGACCCGCTTCGGTGGAGCCGAAAGGCGAAGAGGCATTCTTGCTGCGTTGCTGCACGAACTGGTTGATCGTCTGAGCCAGGGAAACGAAGTCGGAGGGAATCATCAGAACTGTCGTGCTGTTGTTTTCGGCACCGACCTCGGCAATCATCTGCATCCGTCTCAGTTCCAGCGCCGCAGGGTTCTGCATGATCTGTGCGGCTGCTGCTGAAAGCTTGACCGACGCCTCGAACTCGGCTTCTGCCTTGATGAGCCGGGCGCGCTTCTCCCGAATGGCTTCGGCCTGCATCGCCATGACTTGCTGCATTGCCACGGGCAACTCGACGTCCTTCATTTCGAAACGCTGGACCTCCAGTCCCCAGACCGCGGTCGAGCTCGAGATGCTTTCGCGCAGAAGCTCATTGATCTTGTTGCGTTCCTGCAGGACGTCGTCG